>CAINEA010000141.1 GCA_903847525.1 uncultured Acetobacteraceae bacterium
CTGGTCAGCAGGTCGATCGCCGCCGGCAGCTTCTTCACCGCATCGGCCGGGATCACCACCGCACCGTGGCAGTCCGCGTGGATCACATCGTCATGCGACACCTGCATGCCGAACACGTTCACCGGCTCGCCAAACGTCACCATATGCACATGCGCGTGGCTGGGGCCGACGCGACCGCCGACCATCTGGAAGCCCGGAGCCCAGGCGTCCAGATCGCGGAACGATCCGTTGGTCACACAGCCGAGCGCGCCCAGGGCCTTGTGCACGGTGGAATTCACCTCGCCCCAGAACGCGCCATAGCCGGGCCGCTCGTCGATGTCCTGCAACACCACAATCGTGGGCAGGTCGGACTTGCCGACATAATCATACCAATCGGCGCGATCGGTCACCTTGCTGCGCGGAGCCTCCTTGGCGCGGATCATGCCGACGCGCGCCAGCCCGACGATCGGCTTGGCATTGCGGTCGATGGCAACCATCGGTTCCACGGTAAAGCCGATCGCCCGGCGCTCCGGATCGGTCAGTTCCAGGCCGTTGCAGATCGTGGGCGTGTCCCACTGGGTGAGTATGTCCAGGTCAGACTGGGTGAAGGGCCGTTCGGCCATGATGGAGTCTCCTCGGTTCTTGGAAACCGCCACTCTTGCCCGGACCGCGATTTTGAGCAACGCGCCAGGGTTGCCGCGCTATGCGCCGCTCCGCCGTCGCTTTGGCAGCGCTCCCTGGCTGACGGCGATCCCCATCTCCAGGCTTTGCGCGATCCGGCGCGCCCGCAGCATCACATGCTCGGCCCCCGCCGGCGAACAGATCCTGCGCGCGGTTTCCTCGAACAACGCCAGCCAGCGGGTAAAATGAGCCGGTTCCAGCGGTAACGGCAGATGCGCGGCCATCGGCTGGCCATGATACCGCCCGGTCATCAGCGCCACCGACGACCAGAAGGCGCATATCTTGGCGATATGCGCCTCCCAGTCCTCGACCCGGGCAAACACCGGGCCGAGCAGGGCGTCCTCGCGCGCCGCGCCATAGAATTCGCGCACCAGCCGTTCCAGCACCGCCTCATCCAGTCCCGTGGCCGCGCGGATGGACTGGGTAATCTCCACGCGGCGCTCGGACGTTTCGGGGATCGGGGCGGAGGGTGCGTGCATCGTGGTTCCTCAGGCCGCCAGCTGGCCTGGCGGACGGGTTTCGGTGGGCGCAGGTTCGAGCAGGTCGTCGGCCGGGCCGAAGAACTCATATCGAACCCGGTCCGCCGGCACGCCCTCGCGGGCGAGGCCGCCGACGATGGCGCGCAGGAACGGTTTGGGACCGCATACATAATAGGTCGCCTCGCCGATGGGCGTGTTGCCGGCCAGCCAGCCGGCGGAGACCAGCCCCGCCTCGTCGTAGTCCCGCCCCTTGCGGTCCGTGGCCAGCGGTTCGGCGTAGAAGATGTGGGACCGGATACCCGAGGCGCCCTCGGACAGCTTCGACACCCGCTCGCGCATGGCATGTACCCGGCCATCCTGGGCGGCATGGACATACCAGGTCGGCCGGTCCGGGCGCTCCGCCGCGATCGTTTCCAGCATGCTGACCATCGGCGTCAGCCCCACGCCGCCGCTGACCAGTACCACCGGCCCGGTGGCGGACGGATCGAGGAAGAAATCCCCCGCCGGCGGCGCCAGCTTCAGCACGGTACCGGGCACCGCATGGTCGTGCAGCCAGTTGGACGCCTGACCGGGCGGCAGACCCGCCGGCGTCTCCCGCTTCACCGAGATCCGGTAGGCACGTGAATTCGGCGCGCAGGAGATAGAGTAGTTGCGACGCAGTCTGCCGATCCCCGGCAGATCCAGGTTAAAGCCCAGATACTGCCCAGGTTTGTGCGCCGCGACCGGGCCGCCATCGGCGGGAACCAGCACGAACGAGCGGATCACCGCGCTTTCTTGCGTCACGCTTTCGATCACGAAATCCCGCCAGCCGTTCCAGCCGCCGGGCCGCGCGGCCAGTTCCCGGTAGATCGCCGCCTCACGTCCGATCAGCAATTCCGCCAGAAACCAGTAGGCCTCGCTCCATGCGCCGGCGATCTCCGGTGTCGCGGCATCGCCGAGAACGTCGCCGATCGCGCCGAGCAGTGCATTCGCGACATGCGGGTAATGCTCCGGCAGGATGTTGAGCGCGACATGCTTCTGGGCGATCCGCTCCACCGCGCCGCCGAGCACACCGAGATTGTCGATATTGCGCGCATAGGCCAGCACCGCGGAAGCCAGCGCCTTGGGCTGCGAACCCGACGCGCCGTGGTGCGACTGGTTGAACAGGTCGCGGATCTCCTCGTCCTGGAACAACCGTTCATACATGCGTTTCGTGATGTCCAGGCCATGCGCCTCCAGCGCGGGGACGGTGGCCTTGATCAGGGCGATGGTGGTCTCGGATAGCGGGGCAGGCATCGAAGGATCCTTCTGAATGCGACATTGCCGATTAAATGGTATTTACAATGCCAATTAACCCTAAACCCGAAACTGGTATAGTCAATACCAATTTGGAGGCCCTGCCATGCGACTGCTCGCTTCGACCGATATCGCCCTGCGGGTGCTGATGCGCCTGGCCGCCGGGCCGCCCGATCGCGATCGGGCGGAGCAGATGTTCAACGTCGAGACTCTTTCGCGCGAACTCGGCGGCCTGTCGCGCAATCACCTGCACAAGATCGTGCAGGATTTGGCGGCGCTCGGCGTCGTGCGCACGATCCGCGGTGCCGGCGGCGGGGTGGTGCTCGCGATGCCGCCCGACAAGATCCGTGTCGGCACCCTGATCCGGCGATTGGAGGGGGATCAGCCGATGGTCGAGTGTTTCCGTGCCGATGGCGGCGGCTGCACGCTCAGCGCCGGCTGCCGGCTGCGCGGGTTCCTGGACAGCGCGCGCGAGGATTTTTACCGCAGCCTGGACACGCGCACCGTCGCGGACTGCCTGCCCGCCTCTTTATCCGTGGCGGCTACGGACTGACCGAACGCGGCGCGCCGGCGGCTTCACGCAGCCGGAATTTCTGGATCTTGCCGCTGGGCGTGCGCGGCAGTTCGTCCACGATCTCTAGCCGTTCGGGGACATACTGGCGCGCCATGTGCTGGGCCTGAAGGTATTCCGTCATGTCGGCAAAAGACAGTACGGCCCCTTCGCGCAGTTTCACGAACGCGCAGGCCCGTTCGCCCAGCCGCGCATCGGGATAGCCGACGATGGCAACCTCGGCGATCGCGGGATGGCGGAACAGCAGGCCCTCGACCTCCACCACCGGAATATTCTCGCCACCACGGATGATGATGTCCTTCGACCGGCCGGCGATGCGGATGTAGCCGTCCGCATCCATGCGGGCGAGATCACCGGTGTCGAACCAGCCCTCCGCGTTGGTGTTGTCCAGTTCAGGGCGTTTCAGGTAACCGGTGAAGTTGGAGCATCCGCGCGCCTGCAATTGGCCTTCCTGGCCAGACGGCACGACGGCGGCGTTCAGGTCCACCACGCGAACCTCCATGCCCGGCAAGGCACATCCATCGGTGGAGGTGGCCTTCTCCTCCGGATCGTCGGGCCGGGTGGTCGTGACCGCACCGTTCTCCGACATGCCCCAGGCGGAAATGATCGAGGCGCCCAGGGCCTGGCGCGCCTGGGTTACCAGCGCGCGCGGGATCGGGGCGCCGGCTGATACGAACACGCGCAGGCTTGGGGTCGGGGTGCCGGTGTGTTCCACGTATTCGGTCAGGTCGTTCAGGAACGGCGTCGCACCCATGGTGAAGCTGGCACCTTCCTGCACGATCTGGCGCGCCATTTCCGCAGGTGCGAACAGGTCCTGCAGCACCGCCTTGCAGCCCAGCATCACCGGCAACACGAGGCCGTACATGAAGCCCAGTTGGTGCGCGAGCGGGCTCGGCATGTGGATCACATCGTCCGTGCCAAGATGCAGCCGATCAGAGAACGGAGCGAGGTTGGACAGCATGGTGTTGGAGGTGTGCAGCACGCCCTTCGGCTCACCGGTCGTGCCGCTGGTGTACAACAGCTGGATCGCATCGTCCGGACCAGGGCGGGATGTGGCGTCCGGCATGGAGGACGGTGGTGTCAGCAGCGTGTCGAACGCGTCCGGCCCCTGCCCGCCCGCCACGAATACATGCGTCAGCGCCGGCAGCATGCTGCGCAGATTGGCGGCCATGGTGGGATAGTCGAAGCCGCGGAACCGGTGCGGCACCACCAGGATTTTGGTTTCTGCCAGGGCCAGCATGAAGCCGAGCTCGCGTTCCCGGAAGATCACCATCAGCGGATTGCTGACCGCGCCAGCCTTCAGGCAGGCCAGATGCAGGAGGGTGAACTCCCACCAGTTCGGCAGCTGGAACGAAACCGTATCGCCCTTGCGAACGCCGAGCGCGTATAGATGGCCGGCGACGTGATCGGACAGACGGTCGATCTCCCGGTAGCTCAACCGGGTTTCCTGGCCCGGCCCGCCATCCGCGCCGTCGGAACGGATGGCGACCAGGGCGGTCTTGTCCGGATCGGCCGCGACCGCACGCGCCAAATGGTCCAGCAGCGTTTCGTCGCGCCAATCGCCGCGCGCGATCATCTCCGCCCGCCGCTTCATCAGGCGTTCCCGGTCTGGCTGCATGTCTGTTTCTCCCTGAGCTTGCGTGGGCGTCTTGCGCGCCCCGCGGCGATTATCCTGGCTTCCTGGCCTGCGCCAAATGCTGCACGGAGACGCGGCCGGCCCTTTCGCGTGCAACGATCATCTTCATGATCTGCGCCGTGCCATCGCCGATCTCCAGCCCCATCACGTCGCGCAGGCGCTGCTGGTGCGGCAGGTCCAACGACCAGCCGTAATGGCCGTGCGTCAGCAGGCATTGGTGAATGACATCCACCGCCGTTTTCGGCCCCAGCCACTTGCACATCGCCGCTTCCGCGGTGTGCGCTGCCCCTTCGTCGCGCAGGCGCAGCGTGTGGTAGCAAAGCTGGCGCACGGCGGCGATCAGGCCTTCGCCCTCGGCCAACGGAAAACTGACGCCCTGGTACTGCGCCAGCGGCGCGCCGAAGGACTGGCGCTCGGTCACGTAGGCCCAGGTCTCGTCCAGCGAGGCCTGGGCGGCGGCGCAGCATTGCAGGCCGATCAGTGCGCGGCTGTAGTCGAAGCCTTGCATCACCTGCACGAAGCCCATGCCCTCGTCCGCCAGCCGGTTGGCAACCGGCACGCGCACGTCGTCGAAGAAGATAGAGCCGCGGCCGACCGCCTTGCTGCCGAGATCGTTGAACCGC
>CAINEA010000142.1 GCA_903847525.1 uncultured Acetobacteraceae bacterium
CTGGAAGGCGAAGCGGCGGTTTTCGTCCTTGTAGGCGAGGATGCCCTTGGTGCGCAGCAGGTCCTGGCCCTGCTCGGCCAGCAGCACGCCGATCCAGGCGTTGAACTTCTCCGGATCGACGGGTTTGTCGAGTTCGAAGCTCATCGAGTTGATCTCGTCGTTGTGCTCGTGCTCGTCCTCGGTCAGGAATCCCGGGGTGTGTGCCAGCACGCGGTTGAGGTCGAAGGCGCCCTGGTCGAGCACGTCGGTGATGGCGACGGCCGAGCGGGTGGTGCGATGGATGGCGGCGAAGCGGTTGATGGCGCGGATCTGCGCCTCGACGGCCTCGAGTTCTTCCGGGGTCACCAGATCGGTCTTGTTGAGCACGATGACGTCGGCGAAGGCGATCTGTTCGGCGGCTTCGGTGCTGTCTACCAGCCGGGCGGGCAGGTTCTTGGCGTCCACGACGGTCACGATGGCATCGAGCCGGGTGCGGGCGCGCACGCCGTCATCGACGAAGAAGGTCTGCGCGACGGGGGCGGGGTTCGCGAGGCCGGTGGTCTCGATGATGATGCCGTCGAACTTGTCGCGGCGTTTCATCAGGCCGCCGACGATGCGGATCAGGTCGCCGCGCACGGTGCAGCAGATGCAGCCGTTGTTCATCTCGAACACTTCCTCGTCGGTATCCACGACGAGGTCGTTATCGACGCCGAGTTCGCCGAACTCGTTGATCACCACGGCGTATTTGCGGCCGTGATTCTCGGTCAGGATGCGGTTCAGCAAGGTGGTCTTGCCGGCGCCGAGATAGCCCGTGAGGACGGTCACGGGGATCAGGTCGGCGTCTTTCGGGGTCGCGGTGGCGGACATCGTGTTTGCTCCGGCTGGGTGCCTGTTAGAAACGTATATAGGCCGGCCCGGCCGGATCAGCCACCTCGGGCCGAATTCGGGGCAGCCAGGATGCTGGCGCGGATCGCGTCCAGGCGCTGGCGGGTCGGGCCGAGGTCGAAGCCAGAGGCGCGTTGCCGCCCGGCCAGTGACAGGCAAGCCAGGCGCGCGGGGTCGTTGGCCAGCGCGGCGAGGATTGCCGCCATCCCGGCGGGGTCATCCGGGTCCACGTAGATCGCCGCATCCCCGCCGACTTCCGGCAGGCCGCCGCGGGCGGAGCACAGCAGGGCCGCGCCGCTGGCCATCGCTTCGAGTGCGGTCAGGCCGAAGGGTTCCTGCCAGCGGCTGGGCATCACCATGATCGCGGCCCGAGCCATTGCCGCCAGCACATCGGGGTGGTCGCGGTAGCCTAGCAGGGCGACGCCGGCGGCCTGGGCTGCGGTTCGCACGCCGCGGACGAAATCGGTATCGGGGCTGTCGGCGCGGAAGCGGTCGGCGCCGATGATCTCGGCCCGCCAGCCGGGCAGGCGGGGCAGGGCGGCGGCGCAGGCGGCGACGAAGGCGTCCGGCGCCTTTTCCGGCACCACGCGGCCGACGAACAGGATGAGCTTCTCCCGCTCTGCCGGCGGCGGCAGGGAGGCGCGGTCGATGCAGTTGGGCAGCACGTCCGGCGGCGGGACGGGGGTTGTGATGCCGTCGAGCAGCCGGGTCCGCAAGAATTCGGACACGGTGACCACGCGAGCGAGGCGCGACAGCAGCCGGGTCCGTTCCGCCACGCTGCGGGCCTGGCGCATGGTCAGCGGGTCGTTGTGGAGGAACAGGCTGACCTTCACGCCGGGCAGTCCGACGGCCAGCGCCAGGGCCACTTCGGTGCGGTTGTGCACCTCCACCAGCGCCGGTCGCAGGCGCCGGAGCAATTGCAGGGCCCCGGCGGCGTAGCGCTGGTTGATGTTGCCGATGCGCCACCAGGGCGGACGGACGATGTGGGTTTCGACATCGGTGAACACAGGCCCGGCCTGTTCGCCGCACAGGATCGCGCTGCGGAACGGGCTTTCGGGCAGGGCGGCGGCCAGGCGATGCACGATCAGCCCGACCGCGCCGGTACGGCCGGGGCCGAAGCCCTCGCGCGGCGGCAGCACGGTGGCGACCAGGGTTTTGTGCGGAGGTGTCGACATCTTGGAACCGACCCTAGCTTCGCGCGGCCCGCGCCGCCATGTTGCGGGCCGCATGCACCCAACTCCGATCTTTTTACGCCCCATTCTTCTACGGCGCTGCCTGTTCGCGCTGATCGCGGCTGCCGCTGCCGCGGTCCTGGCCTTTTTGCTGCTGCGCGCGATCATGCCCGGCGGCTGGACCATCGCGAAGGCCGTGATGTTCGCCAGCTTTCTGGGCACCGCGCCCTGGACCGGGATCTGCGTCGCCAATGGACTGATCGGCTTCTGCCTGCTGGTCTTCGCGCGCGACCCTGTCCGCGCGACCTTCCCGATCGAGGACAGGCTGCCTTTCGCCGGGCCGCCGCCGCGCACCGCCATCGCGCTGACGATCCGCAACGAGGACATGGACAGCGTGCTGCCGGCGATGCGCCGGCTGCTGGACGGGCTGGACCGCGCCGGCCATAGCGATACCTTTGCCCTGTGCATCCTGTCCGACACGCCGTCCGGCCCGGCTGCCGACGCCGAGGAACGTGCCGTCGCGGCGTTCCGGGCCGCCGATCCGGCGCCCATCCGCATCCGCTATCGCCGAAGGGCGGAAAACACCGGCTTCAAGGCTGGCAACATCATGGATTTCCTCGACCACCACGCCGACGGGTTCGAGCTGATGCTGACCCTGGATGCCGATTCCGAAGTGTCGCCGGCCGCCGCGCTGCGGATGGTGCGCGCCATGCAGGCCGGGCCGCGGCTGGGCATCGTGCAGCATCTGACCGTGGGGCTTCCCGCAACCTCGGCGTTTCCCCGGCTGTTCCAGTTCGGCATGCGGGCGGGCATGCGAAGCTGGGCGACCGGACAGGCCTGGTGGCAGGATGAATCGGGGCCGTACTGGGGCCACAACGCCGTTGTCCGGATCGCGCCTTTTCGCACCCATTGCCGGTTGGAACCGCTGCCGGACGGCCGCGCCATCCTGTCGCACGACCAGGTGGAGGCAGCCCGCCTTGCCGCCGCCGGCTGGGCGGTGCGCCTGTTGGCCGACGAGACCGGATCGCAGGAGGCCAATCCGCCGGGGCTGCCGGAGTTCATGCGCCGGGATGCGCGCTGGCTGGCCGGCAATTTCCAGTATTTTGCCCTGTTGCGGCAGGATTTAACGATCGGGGCGGGCTTCGCGCCGATGGGCCGCTGGCAGTTGGTCCAGGCGATCCTGCTGTTCGCCGGCGCGCCGCTTTATTTGATCTTCCTGCTGGCGGCGGCGGCAGCGACGGACGGCGCCTCCTTCCCGGCGGGGCCGGTGCTGGCTGTCAGCCTGGCCTGGCCCGGCATGCTCTACGCGCCGAAGCTGCTGGCTTACCTGGAAATCCTGCTGTCCACGCCCAAAAGCCGGCTCTATGGCGGGCGCGGGCGCTTTCTTGCCGGCATCGCGGCCGAGACGGTGTTCAGCCTGCTGCTGGACGCCACCGCCGGGGTCAGCAAGACGCTGGCGATGCTGCGCCTGGCGTTCGGCTTCAAGGAGACCTGGGCGGCGCAGAACCGGGCCGGACGCGGGGTAGGCTGGATCGAGGCCGCGAGGCTGCTTTGGCCGCATACGCTGGTGGGTGTGGTTGTTTTCGCAGCCTTCTGGGAGGCGGGCTGGCGCGCGGCGCTGTGGGCGATCCCGTTCGCCGGCGGCCTGCTGGTGGCGATACCCCTGTGCGTGCTGACCGCGGATCCGCGTTTCGGCACATGGCTGCAACGCAGGGGACTGGCGGCGATCCCGGAGGAATGTGAGACGGGGTAGGCCGCCTGCCGCCTATCGGCGCGCGAGCTTCTTCAGGACTGCGATTTCGCGGAACACCTCGCGCACCGGCCGCGCCGGGCTGCTGACGACGACCGCGCCGGCCTCGATCTCCGACATCACGCCCGATTGCGCGCCGATCCGGGCCTTGGCGCCGATCCGCATGTGGTCGGCGATGCCGGCCTGGCCGCCGATGGCGACGAAATCGCCGATCTCGGCCGAGCCGGAGATCCCTACCTGGGCGGCGATCGCGCAATGGCGACCGATGCGCACGTTATGCGCGATCTGCACCAGGTTATCGATCCGGGTTCCGGCGCCGATCACCGTGTCGCGCAGTGCGCCGCGGTCGATCGTGGTGTTGGCGCCGATCTCTACGTCGTCGCCGATGATTACGCCGCAGAGCTGTGGGGTGGTGACGAAGCCGCGCGGGGTGATGGTGAAGCCGAACCCCTCCTGGCCGATGCGCGCACCGGGATAGACATAGACCCGCTCGCCGAGCACCGCATGGCTGACGCTGGCCTGCGCCCCGACGCGGCAATCGGCGCCGAGTACCACGCCGTCGTCGATCACCGCGCCCGGCCCGATGCGGCAGCGCGGACCGATATCGGCAAGCGCGCCGATCACCGCGTGCGGGCCGATTTCGGCCGTGGGATCTACGACTGCATCCGCCGCGATGACGGCGGAGGGGTGGATGCCCGGCCGTGATCCGGTTACCGGATGGAACAGCGCCGCCACCCTGGCCCAGCCGGCCACCGGATCGTCGGTTACCAGCGCAACGGACCCCGCCGGCACCCGGTCCGCCGAACCGGGCGGTACCAGCACCGCCCCCGCCCGGGTGGCGTCGAGCATGGCGATGTTCTTGATATCGCCGAGAAAGCTGATCTGATTGGCTTGCGCCGTATCCAGCGCGGCCAGACCCGCGATCATGACCTCGGTGGTCCTTGCAGTACATCCTGCCGCCGCCGCCACCGTGCATAGGGCGTGCGGGCCTGTGTTGGCGAAAAATCGTGGATTGCCGACAACATTCAAAAGGCTGTTTCCCGAAAGGCTGCAAGATTTATTACTTCGGGTACAATAATATTCCTCGTCTTGGCGCATAACAACAATCCTTATTATGAAATGACTATTCCGCGTAGTTCCAACGGGTTGAGCGCGTAATCCGGCACGCGCCCCGAGGGGTTGCCTGCTGTTCAAGGCAGGTCGTCCCATCGGACGAAAGCCGGAGATTATGCGTTCGGACCTGGGGTCCATCTGTCTGACCCTGGCGATGACAGGGCGGGTGGGCGCGGATAGGTTGTCGGGGAAAACTCAAGGAGGATCGCTTGGACCATTCGCCGGCCATAACGGGGCAAACCCACGCGTTGGGAGATTTTGTCGCCGGACTGATTTTCGAGGCTCTGCCGGCCGAGGTCGTCGCGCAGGCGGCGGACGTGATCCTGGACACGCTCGGCTGCTGCATCGCCGCGTGGGAGGAAGACCCGGACAAGGGCCGGATCGCCGAGCAACTCGCCGCCACCTTTCACGCAGCACCCAGCGCCGGCATCTGGGGATCGCGCGGCGCGCGCACCGATGCCGGGCTGGCGGCGCTGGCCAATGGCATCCTGGCCAATGCCGCCGATTATGATGACACCCATAAGCGTGCGCTGCTGCATACCGGCTCGGTGATCGTGCCGGTGGTGCTGGGCCTGGCCGAGGAGCGGAAGCTGACGGGGCGGCAGGTCGTCACCGCCATCGTCGCCGGTTACGAGGTGGCGGTACGCGTCGGCATGACCGTGATGCCGAACCATTACCGCTTCTGGCACTCCACCGCGACCAACGGCACGTTCGGCGCGGCCGCTGCCGCGGCTTCCGCGCTTGGGCTGGATGCCGATGGCGCCACCTATGCGCTGGGCTTCGCCGGCACCCAGGCGGCGGGGCTGAACACGTTCTTCAGCTTCGGCGACTTCACCAAGAGCCTGCATCCCGGCAAGGCGGCGCTGAACGGTATCATCTCCGCCCGGCTGGCGGCGCTGGGCGCCACCAGCCCGCCGGAGATGATCGAGCACGAGAAGGGCTATGCCCGCGCCTACTCCGAAACGCCGGACATGGAAGCGCCCACGCGCGGCCTGGGCACGGAGTGGGAGATCCGGCAGAACGGGTTCAAATGGTTTCCCTCGATCCTGGCGAGCCATGCGCCGATCCAGGCGACGCTCGACATCGTCGGCAAGCATGATGTGAACCCGGCCTACATCGCCTCCATCGTGAACGAGACCTACAACACGGTGAAAACGCATTTCAGCAACAAAAGCGTAAAGACGCCGATGGGCGCTCGGGTATCGGTGCCGTATTGCGTGGCGATCGCCGCGATCGACCGCGCGGTGGGGCAGGCGCAGTTCGGGCCGGGGCGGGTGATGGACCCGGCGGTGCAGGATTTGCTGGCGCGAACCGAGACGGTTGCCGATCCGGAGCTGAACAAGCTGTATCCCGACAAGTTCCCGGCCCGGGTGACAATCACATTGAAGGATGGCCGCAAGCTGACGGAGACACGCTATTTCCCCAAGGGCGATCCGCAGGACAAGCTCACTCCGGCGGAGATCGAGGCCAAGTTCCTGAGCAATGCGGCGCCGCGTGTGGGCGAAGCGGCGGCGAGGGAGATTGCCGCGCTGGTGCGCGGCTTGGCCGCGCAGGCCGATCTGACACGGCTGTTTACGCTGCTGACCGGCTGAAGCCGCGCGCCGCCCGCTTCGCAGGCGGAACTGGAAAATTCTCCCGGTCCCCCGCTATCATGGAGCCTATGCGCGTCTCCCCGGGCAATGCGGCGAATGTCTTCGCATGGATGCTGATCTTCGGCCTGATCTGTGCCGCCGGGGTGATGGTCGTGATCCTTGGCCCGTTCGGGCTGATCGTGCTGGGTCTGATGATCCTGTTCGTCTGCACGCAGTTCAGTCTGGACGAGGAAGCCGCGGGCTCGGGAACGGAGGTGTTCCGGGCGCGCATGAACCGGGGCGGATCATTGGAGGAGCGCGCGGCACGAGCCGAACAAAGGCGGGCCAGCCACGCGCCGTTGCGTTTTTTTCGCCTATACGGGGCCGTGCTGTTGGCGGCGGGTGCGCTCGGGTTCGCCTGGCAGATGTGGCGCTAGACCGTGACTGCTTTGGATAGATAAAGCGATCAAGGTCTAGAGATCGGAGCGGTCAGGCCCGGCCGATCGCGAGCCTGCCGGGTCCGGCGGCGGCCAGCGCCAGGAAACCGCCGGCCATGCAGATATTCTTCATGAAGTGGATCATCTGGCCGGCATCGTCCGGATGGTAATGGGCGATGAACGCCGTCGCCACGCAGAACGCCGCCATCGCCGGGGCGACCTGGCGCGTGCGGTAGCCAGACAGGATCAGTAGCCCGCCGACGAGCTCGATCGTCACCGCGACGGCCCAGGCGCCCGGCGGGAACGGCAGCCCGAGCTTGGTGAAATACGCCACCCGGGCGCTGTAGCCCAGCAGCTTGCCGTAGCCGGCCTGGATGAAAATCGCGCTCATCAGCACGCGGGCCAACAACAGGGTCAGGTTCTGCAGCATGGTTGTTGGCCCCTTCTGTCTCGGTAGGGTTAGCCGACGATCTCGGTGCCGGCGAAGAAATACGCGAGCTCGGTCGCGGCGTTCTCGAGGCTGTCGGAGCCATGCACGGAGTTCGCCTCGATGCTCTCGGCGAACAGCTTGCGGATGGTGCCCTCGTCGGCGTTGGCCGGGTTGGTCGCGCCCATCACCTCACGGTGCTTCAGCACGGCGTTCTCGCCTTCGAGCACCTGCACGACGACCGGGCCGGAGGTCATGAAGGTGACGAGATCGCGGAAGAAGCCACGCTCGCTGTGCACGCCGTAGAACGCCTCGGCCTGGGCCGTGGTCATGTGGATGCGCTTCTGCGCGACGATGCGCAGGCCGGCGCCTTCGATCACGGCGTTGATCTTGCCGGTCAGGTTGCGGCGGGTGGCGTCGGGCTTGAGGATGGAGAAGGTGCGTTCGATGGCCATGTCTGCGTTCCTTGATGCGAAAGTTCGAGGTTGCGCGGGGCTTTAGATGGGTTGCCCCCCGCCGGCAACCCCCAGCACCGGCCACCAGATCAGCCTTGCGGCTTCATCGCTGCATTGCAGCGGGGCCGGCTCTCGCCGTAAACCTCCGCCATGAGCCTCCTTATCATTTCCGGCATCTCGATCCGGCTCGGCGGGCGCCTTTTGCTCGACGAGGCCGATTTGACGGTGGACCCCGGCCGGCGCATCGGCCTGGTCGGCCGGAACGGCGCGGGGAAATCGACGCTGCTGAAGGCGATCTCCGGCGAACTCGCCCCGGATGGCGGATCGATCCGCCTGGCGGCCCGCGCGCGCATGGCGCAGGTGAAACAGGAAGCCCCGTCCGGCGATCTGTCGCTGCTGGAGATCGTGCTGCAGGGCGACGAGGAGCGGCTGTCCCTGCTGCACGAGGCCGAGCATGCCGACCCGCACCGGCTGGCCGAGGTGCATGACCGGCTGCGGGCGATCGGCGCTGATGCCGCGCCGGCCCGCGCCGCGACGATCCTGGCCGGGCTCGGTTTCGACGAGGCCGCCCAGGCGCGGCCCGTGTCTTCCTTTTCTGGCGGCTGGCGCATGCGCGTGGCGTTGGCGACCGCCTTATTCGCCAATCCCGATCTGCTGCTGCTGGACGAGCCGACCAACCATCTGGACCTTGAAGCGACGATGTGGCTGGAGGGCTGGCTGGCGAAATTCCCCGGTGCCGCCGTGGTGGTCTCCCACGATCGCGGGCTGCTGGATCGGGCGGTGGATTCCATCGCCCATCTGGACAAGGGCAAGATTTCCGTCACCCCCGGCGGCTTCGACGAGTTCGTGCGCATCCGCACCGAGCGTGCCATGCAGCAGAACCGCGCGGTGGAGAAGATGGCGGCCGAGCGGGCGCATATCCAATCCTTCATCGACCGCTTCCGCGCCAAGGCCACCAAGGCACGTCAGGCGCAGGCACGCATCAAGGCCCTGGCGCGCATGCCGCAGCTGGAATCCGTGATCGAGGACGCGCCAACCCGTTTCGCCTTTCCCGAGCCGGCCCAATTGTCGCCGCCGATCCTGGCGCTGGACAACGTCACGGTTGGCTATGACGGCAAGCCGGTGCTGCGCAACCTGTCGCTGAACATCGACATGGACGACCGGATCGCCTTGCTCGGCGCCAACGGCAACGGCAAGTCCACGTTTGCGAAATTGCTCGCCGGCCGGCTGGAACCGATGCGCGGGGAAGTGCGCCGGGGGCCGCGGCTGCGTGTGGGATATTTCGCCCAGCACCAGGAAGACGATCTGTCGATGGAAGACACGCCCGTGCAGCATATGGCCCGCGCGCTGCCGCGCGCCCTGCCCCCGCAGGTGCGCGCCCAACTTGCGCGCTTCGGCCTGGATGCGGACCGGGCGGAAACGGTTGTGAAGAACCTGTCCGGCGGCGAGAAGGCCCGGCTGCTGCTGGCGCTGGCCACGCGCGATGCGCCGCAACTGTTGATCCTGGACGAGCCGACCAACCATCTGGACATCGACGCGCGGGACGCGCTGGTGAAGGCGCTGGCGGATTTCTCGGGCGCCGTGCTGCTGATCACCCACGATCCGCACCTCGTGGAATTGGTGGCCGACCGGCTGTGGCTGGTGAACGACGGCAGCGTGAAGAATTTCGATGGCGATCTGGACGATTACCGGGCGGTGCTCGCCGATCGTGCCCGCCCTGCGCCGAAGGCCGATGCCGGCACCAAGCGCGACGACCGCCGCGACCGTGCCGAGGCCCGCGCTGCCCTGGCGCCGCTGCGCAAGCAGGCCAAGGATGCCGAGGCCTTGCTCGCCAAGCTGTCCAAGGAGCGCAAGGCGATCGAGGCCTTGCTCGCCGATCCCGATCTGTACACCCCCGGCCGCAAGTCGGAGCTGACCGCCGCCACCACCCGCCTCGGCGCCATCAAGCGTGCCGAGGCGGAGGCGGAAACCGCGTGGCTGGTCGCCGAGGAGGCGCTGGAGGAGGCTGCGGCGGCCTGAAGCGGTCAGACGTGGCCGAAATCAACCTCGACGATGCCCCGGCTGAGTTGCGCGAAAGGGATCAGGGATGGCTGGGCACAACCCCAGGGGTTGCCCAGTTGCACATAGGCGGTACCGCCGACGGACTTCACGCCCTCGAACATATAGGCGTGATTGCCGACCAGGCCGAACGGCAGAGTTCCCGCGGAATAAGTGTCCATCACGATCAGATCTCCCGCCGCCGCGTGCTGCGTGAGGGCGTTGAGGCTC
>CAINEA010000143.1 GCA_903847525.1 uncultured Acetobacteraceae bacterium
CCGGGTCTTTCTGTCCTTCGAGGATATCGTCGGACATTGTTGCGAGGCATGGAACAAACTCACCGACCAACCATGGCGCATCATGTCCATCGGTTTACGCGACTGGGCGCATCGGTTCTGATCCGTGGGAGCTGGTATAAACCGCTCAGCGCCGTGAATTCGTCCAGAATGCGGCCTCGCTCCTTCCGGTCCCTCGAGGCGTATCGTCCCGCCAATGCAACCACCAATTCGTCTCGTGTCGCCATGCTGATCTGCCCCATGTCCGCCCCCGCCGATGCACATCGGTGGGGAGCAAGTTAAATGAGGCAACGGGTCAGCTCAGCGGAGCGTTTCAGGCGAGGCAATGCGCATAGGTCCTAAATGGTTCGGTGGATCATCTCTCGGGGATCATCCCGTAATGGTCGCGGGACCATCCCGGAGCGTCGGGCGACCTGCCTGATAGCTGGCGTGGCTCTCCGATAATTCGGATATCCGATCCGCCCGACCGAACTGGCGAGATGATCATCATCCCGAACCGCCAGAAGACCGTCTTGGATGGTGTGGTTGACCATGCCGGGAATGATCACGGAGATGATCTGAGGATCGGCTGGGGAGCCCCCGGCTACAGTGGTGCGCACCATGCTGGCGATGATCGGGAGGATGATCCGAGTAGCTGGACGGAGCTTGTCGGGGATCATCACCGAGATTTTTGTCAGACCTGCTGGGAACAATCACCGCTCAGATAACGCCCCGAGAATATCCCACCCAGCTATGCGTGCGGAGGCATCTCGACAAACGGTTCATGCGATTCGCTGGCGGAGAAAGCTGCATGCACTTTGCCCAACAGGTGCCCAAATTTGCCAGAAGAAGCCCCTGGGGAGCTTTCTCGAAGCCTATCGGAAAATGGTCTAAGTGCTTGATTTACTGGAGCAGGGAAAGCAACCGGGATCCAACACTCTCTGGGAGTGACTTGTCTTCGCAGCTGGCGAGCGCGTTAAGTTCTGGCGCGCCAGGTTGCATTGAGCGGCTGTGTCGGCAGAGAGCCGGTTTGGAATTGCGGAGAGGCGAGCACAAGCAGTCATGCCGATTTCGTGGGTTCAAGTCGCGGAGACGCAGTCGAGGATCCCACCAATCAACCTTTTGAATACGAATGAATGACAGGACCAGGTCCTGGCGCGGCCCCCTTTGTTCCACGTAGTCACAACCCCACTTTCTTGAAATCGAGGATTAGGGTGGTGGGATGTTCTGACGAACCCGTTACACTGTCATCGCAGCGGGCAACTGAATCCGCTTGTTCTGATGGGCGCGCCGTAAAATCGAATGAGCCACTCCGCGACCGCCAGTAACCGAAACCCTGGTCCAGCATGATATCTAGGATCATTCCCTCAGAGTTTTGCACCCGCAGATTTCGACCATGGGGCAGTCTATGCCGAGGTAAGGTTTCCACTGAGGCAGCAAATCCGACACTGGAGACGACGGCTTTTAACACTTGGTCGCGCGTCGCAGGGTCGCGCCAATCATGGAAGATGGCAAAGGGTTGGGTTTGCCCCATACTTAATCCGCGATCTGACATGGTGCGGATAACGGCAGTTGGCCGCACCGTGTCCCGATGTGATTTTCCCGGTAGCGCGCGAAGCACTGATGCCAATAAGGCCAAGGCAAGCGGATTGAAGAGATAGCGGTCCTGGTATTCCACCCGTGTTGCCTGACCTGTAGCGAGCCACGCACGGGCATCGACACTGCGCTCTTGTATCAAATTCCAGAATCGAACCCCGAAATCAGCAATCCGACCGTCAAGGTCCCCCCGCACATCAATTCGCGCAAGCGCGGGGCGTACGCGGTTGAGCGCTGTCTCAACATCGAATGCAGCGCCCGGTTCGATCCAGGCTAAGCCGGAGGCGACGACGATTCCCTCAGGAGGGACCGCAACAACGGTTGGATGAGGGCCAATTGCCGCCCATGCCTTTGTGCCGCCGGACGTTCGAACGGCAGCCATCAAAGCATTGTTTGCTAGACCCGCCGGAGCAGCAACCACGCGGACATTTGGCGCACCACGCTGAATAAGTGCATTCAGTGCGAGTAGCGTGTCAAAGGTCAACGTCCGAAACACTGGTGCGGCTACCGTCAGCAGGGTAGGCAGGCCCCGGCGAGCGTGCCTTTCAATCACGCCTACGCCCCACCATCCTACGAGATCCCAATCGGCCGGTTTGCCTGCAAGACACATGACAAGGCAACTGGCACCTGGAATTTCTAGAGCCTGATCAAGCGCCTGCGGCAACGGCTGGGCGCACATCCATTGCTCAATCTCGGTTCCGAACACCCGCAAGGCGGCGGGAAGAGTCAAAGTCTGCTCCAGTTCGCTGAGGAATAAGCCCGCAGGGCGACGATTCAATTTGTCTGCTTCTTGGGCCGTGTCACGAGTGATTAGACAAGATGGGCAGGCCACATCGCAAGACGGATTGCCGCATTTTAGGATCGTATTCGTGGCACGTACCAGCGACGGAAAGTCGTTAACCGCTGCTGTAGCGTATCCAGCACCCCCAGCAGCGGTATCGAAAAGCAACAGTGACCACGCCGGGCGTCCGTCCGGGCCCCGGCGCTGCTCCACAGCCCACCCGAGCTCGTCGCGCTCAATTCCGAGCTCGCGGGACAGCCCCTCCCGAAAAGCGACAGCGCATGTAACTGCAAGCGACTCGTCAATAATTCCGGTCAGCTGGAATTCACAAACGTCTGTTCGGCGCAAGTAGCCGAGCCTCAGATTGCGTTGGATAGCAAAGCTGCCGGGTGAAGCGTCGCACGTCAGTTGATCGCGCCCGCGACGAAGCCGTTTGTGCGACGCGAGGGGCGAAGCTGTGGCGGCGGCTAGCCCATTCTCAGGTTCGGCCCGACCGCATCGCAGGCAGATCGCGTAACCCTGTCCGTTCGGTCCACGGCTGACGCCTAGAATGAGGCCGTTCGCTGTGGCGCGCATGCGCCCGGCCTCTGGATTATCAAGAACCACCCAGTCTGTGTTAGGGACTGAAACCAAAGGCATAACGCTGGGGACATAGCTTACCGTCTCAGCATCGGTATTTGGTGATTCTAACAGGTCGGTTGAGAAGCCTGCTGGTTGAAGCACGTGCTCCCGTTTTGGATCAGCTCGTCCGCACACCGGACAAAGTGCTGGCCAGCGAGATGTGTCGCCAGCAGCGCCGCAAGGACAATTCCAAAAATAGCGAAGTGACTGAATTTCACGCACATCGGTTTCTGTTGCGGGGCGTTGCCAGTTCAAAGTCAGGCCGGCTGACCGATACACGAGACCGTCCAACACCACATCGCTTCCCGGAGCATATTCACGAATTGCGGTTTCAATACCACGCGTAGGAAAGTCGCGACCCCACGCACCACCGCTGTCTCCCCTCTCTTGGAGCATCGATCTTGACGGGGCGCTATCCTTTGGTGCGATGGCGACGAAGGGCACGATCCCAGTTGGGAAGCCATGGCCCGGCAAAAATCCGCACGCTGTAAGCTCGCCCAACAGGAAGGCGCTCTCTATTCGCTTAAGCTGAATTTCGATCGCGCTTTTTGCCGCACCTTGCGCTCCGACAAGGTCGGCCTGCACAGCGTCCCGCTCTACACACCAGTTTTGCGCGACTTGCCCAATCTCCTCCGAGCAACGCTCCATCAAGTCTCGGCTGCCGGAAAGGACAGACCCCGCAACGAGACGCTCTAGCGCCTCGTGGGTGGCCGGGTCATCGAAGTGGCCGCGCAACCAAGCGGCAAATGCCTTGGAAGGCGGATTTTCATCTCCGGCGGGCCCGAAAAGCCATACCGATGGAAGCCTCGTTTTTTCTCGGGCAGCTGGACACTCAGGGGAAGAAAAAAATTGACTAGGCCGTGTGGACGGAATCCCTGACATGCTTTTTTGACGGGTTCCCGAATCGGGTTTTGTTCGAATCACTGCGTGACCGGCAACAGGGAGCCGGACATGCTGACGGGAATGACGGAGCGCGATTGGTCGATCGTGC
>CAINEA010000144.1 GCA_903847525.1 uncultured Acetobacteraceae bacterium
CTCGATCTTGGAAAAGTCGAGGATGTCGTTGATCAGCGTGAGGAGGGCGTCGCCGCTGTGGCGGATGGTCTCGGCGTAGTCGTGCTGCTCGGGGCTGAGCGGCGAGTCGAGCAGCAGGGAAGCCATGCCGATGACGCCGTTCATGGGGGTGCGGATCTCGTGGCTCATCACCGCGAGGAACTGGCTCTTGGCCCGGCTGGCGGCCTCGGCGGCGTCCTTGGCGGTGCGCAGTTCGTCCTCGGCCTCCTTGCGCCGGGTGATGTCCTGCACGAAGCCCTCGTAATAAAGCACGCGGCCCTCCTCGTCCCGGACGGTGCGGGCATGCTCGGAAATCCAGATGATGCCGCCGTCCTTCCGGCGCACCTGGTATTCCAGCCGGCGCACCTCGCCGTCGCGGGCCATGAGCCGCTTGAACTCGTCGCGGACCGAGGCGTCGACATAGATGGTCCGCGAGATGTCCTGGACGTTGGCCATCAGCTCGGTGGGCGATTCGTAACCGTAAAGTTTCGCCAGCGCCGGGTTGACCAGCAGGTACTGGCCGTCGGGCGTGGACTGGAAAATGCCCTCGATGGCGTTTTGGACGATGCTCGCATAGCGCTCGATCGAGCTGGGCCACGCGCCGGTTGCCGACGGCGGAAGAGCATCCGGTTCCGTGCCAGAAGGGTTCATGTGCCGGCACCGTTGCAAACGTCATGCCAAGGTTTTGCGCGATGAGCTGTCAGTTGCGCGTTGGAATAAATCCCGGTAGGATTGGGGCATCGCCCCTAGTTTCGGGCCGTCTAGACGGCGGGAGGACGTTAGAATCGTTGCAGCGTCACGAGCGCTCCGATTCTGAATCGCCGAATTGGTGCGGGACGTGCAGAACGCAGGCGAAGAAACGAACGACTGGCCCCGCCCCCAACCATCTGTGCCGCCATGAACAAAACGCCATCTCCCCAGCCCGCTGGCGCCCGCACGGAAAAACTTTTGGTGCGGAACGCCCTGCTGATCACCGGCAAACCGGGCGAGGAACCCTTTCGAGGGCATTTTTCCGTGGGCGACGATGGCCGCATTGCGGATATTGCGCCGGGGGATCCGGTGGACGGTGCCGGCGCGCAGACGATCCTCGACGTGCAGGGCCGCATGGTTGCGCCCGGATTCGTGTCGGCGCACAGCCACCTGTTCCAGAGCCCGCTGCGCGGCCTCGGCTCCGACCGCACGCTGTACGGCTGGCTGGAATCCATCCGCGAGCTGATCCGGCACGCGACGCCGGACGATCTTTATTGGTTCTGCCGGCATGGATCAGTGGATTTCCTCCGCAACGGGATCACGACGGCGTACGATTTCACCTACTCGGGCGAACTCGGCGGCGGGCAGCGTTCGGTCGGCATCGGCGAGAAGTCGCCGGTGGCACCGCCCGACCAGGAGCCCTACGAGCAGGCGCAAATCCGGGCTAAGCTCGACGCCGGCATCCGTTTCGTGAACAGCATCAGCATCGTGCCGCTGGGGACGGAGGCGGAGATTCATGCGCGGTTCAAGCGCATCCTGGCGTTTGCCCGGGAGTTTTCGGACAACCCGCATTTCCTGAAAATGGCGATCAGCGGCTGGGTGCAGCTGGCGCCGGGGATCGAGGCGGCATACCGCGAGGTGCGTTTCATGCGCGAGTTCGGCCTGATCAACCAGGCGCATTTCCTCGAGAGCCCGGAGCGGGTGCCGGAGCAGCAGGCAAAATTTGCCTGGTATCAGGAGGCGGGTGCACTGGGGCCCGACTTTATCTTCGGCCATTACATCCACACCACGCCCGGTATTGTCGCGGCGACCGCAGCCGCCGGGGCCCGCATGTGCTGGCAGCCGCTGGCCAACGGCCGGATCGGCTCGGGCGTCGCCGACATCCCGGCGTACCGGAAGGCGGGCATCAAGGTCGGCATCGGCCTCGACGACCAGTCCTGCGCCGACGTGTCCGACCCGTTCGAGAACCTCCGCACCGGCCTGTATGCGGTGCGCGACCGTTACCAGGACGCGTCGGTGCTCTCGGTGCGCGACATGCTTTACCTGCACACGATGGGCGGCGCGGAGATCCTCGGCCTCGCGGACCGGATCGGCAGCCTTGAGCCGGGCAAGTTCGCCGACTTCCTCGTGGTGGATCCCCGCGTCCCGGATACCGGCCCGGTGCACGATCCGGTGGCGACCTACGTGCTCGCCTGCGGCCTGCGCAACTTGCAGCAGGTCTACGTCGGGGGCGAACGCGTGGCCGAAGGCTGCACGCTGGTGCGCGAGGATGAGGCGGCCATCCGTCACCAAATCGATGCGCGAATGGCCCGCCTCCAGCTTCTAGCGGCGGAGGCCAG
>CAINEA010000145.1 GCA_903847525.1 uncultured Acetobacteraceae bacterium
GCGTTGGTGCGCCGCGCGAGGTCGGCGTAGAAATCCTCGGGCACGCCGTGCGGCAGGCTGCCGCTGGCGACGATCCAGTCGGCGCGGGCGGTTTCCACGGCTTTCAGGGCGGATTGCCATTCGCCCTGGGTGATTTGCGGGCCCTCGGCGACGAAGCGGTATTCGGCGTTGTCGGAACGGTCGTGCACCGTCACGCACATTCTCGTGCGGCCGTCGATGGGGATGGTCCGGCAGGGGACGCCGGCCTCGGCCATCAGGTCCTGCAGGAAGTAACCGGTGACGCCGCCGGCGAGGAAGATGGCGGTGGCGTCACCGCCGAGCGCGTGGACGACACGGGCGACGTTCAGGCCGCCGCCGCCGGGGTCGTAGTGTTCGTCGGTGGTGCGGATCTTGTGGGTGTGCTGGACGCGCGGGGCATCCCAGGCGAGATCGACGGCGGGGTTCAGCGTGAGTGTGACGATGCGGGTCATCAAGCCTCTTGATCCGGGTTGAGCCAGGTGTCGCCGGTCCAGCCGTTTGGGTCATAGTCGGCCATGCACTGGTCCACCAGCCCCTGCATGGAGGCCATGCGGCCGCCCTTTTCCGCCTCGGTCAGGGCCTGGATGCGGATGTCCTCCCAGCCGCCGGCGTAGTTGCGTTCGTAGAGTTCGTGGCGGCCGCCGAATTCACTGCCCATCGCGTCCCAGAGCAGCTTCATCATCTTGATGCGCTCGATGTAGTCGATGTCGTGCGAGCCGCGGACGTATTGGCGCAGATAGGGCTCGATGGCCGGGTTGGCGAAATCCTTTACGGAAGACGGGAGGTAGATCAGGGCGGAGGTGACGGTGCGCTCGATGATGTCCTTGATGCGCGGGTAGCAGTCCGGCGCGAAGACCCGGTAGGAGAGGGCGGCCTGCCTTTCGGGCAGCACGGCGCCGTTCTTCCAGGGATCGGGGTTGTGGGCCATGGCGTTGGACAGGGACCAGAACATGTGGCGCCAGGCGATGACCTCACCCAGCAAAGCCTGATTGCCGCGGCTGTCGTCGCTGCCGGTGGCGTGCAGGGCCTTGGCGAGCAGGCCTGAGAGGAAATCGAGCTTTACGGCGAAGCGGGTGCAGCCCTGGAACAGGAAGCCGTTGAGGAAGCCGGAGGCGGGGAAGAAGCTGAGGATGCGCGGGGGGTCGCGATAGATCAGCACGTCTTCCCAGGGGATGAAGACGTTGTCGAGCACGAAGATGGCGTCGTTTTCGTCGAAGCGGGACGATAGCGGGTAGTCGAACGGGCTGCCGTTGGTTTTGGCGGCGAGCTCGTAGCTGGTGCGGCAGAACAGCTTCAGGCCGGGGGCGTCGATCGGGACGATGAAGGTGAGGGACATGGACAGGTCCTCGGTGGCGGTCTTCGAGGTCTGGCCCATGAAGTTGTAGTGGGTGAGGGCGGCCGATGTCGCCACCACCTTGGCGCCGGAGACGTAGATGCCGGCAGCGGTTTCCTTGGTGACATTCACGAAAACGTCTTTTACCTGCTCGGCCGGCTTGTGGCGGTCGATCGGGGGATTGACGATGGCGTGGTTCATGAAGGGTACGGTTTCCTGGCAGCGCTTGTACCAGCGCAGCGCGTTCTCCGCATAGGGGCCGTACCATTCCGAGTTGGCCCCAAGCGTGTTGGAGAAGGCGGCCTTGTAGTCGGGCGTGCGGCCCATCCAGCCATAGGTGAGGCGGGACCAGTGGGCGATGGCGCCCTGGGCGCCGATCAGGTCCTCGCGCGAGCGGGGGACGCGGAAATATTTGTGGGTGTAGCCGCCCGAGCCGGTGTCGGTGGGGCAGGTGAGGATGTCGCGCTGTTTCGGGTCGTGCAGCGCGTCATACAGGCGGGCGATGGAGCGGACGGAGTTGCGGAGCGCCGGG
Organism: uncultured Acetobacteraceae bacterium; assembly: GCA_903847525.1. Lineage (GTDB taxonomy): Bacteria > Pseudomonadota > Alphaproteobacteria > Acetobacterales > Acetobacteraceae > PALSA-911. The sequence goes on from CAINEA010000145.1 coordinate 1,884, forward strand.
TGGGTGGTGACGTCCTTCACCCGTTCGCCGTTGATGTAGACCTCCCGCCCGTCGCGCAGGCTGGCCATGTATTCGGCGCCGGTATAGGGGCGGGTGCGGTCGGCGATGTGGTCTTCCGGGCGGCGGGTGCGGGTTTCAGACATTTGCGTGCTTTTCGATGATGTCGCGCCAGGGCTTCAGATCGTCGGGGCCGCGGACGACGTTGCTGCGGAATTCCGGGGTGAAGATGACGGGAACCAGCACGCGGTGGACGCCGGCCTTGGCCATGGCGGGCAGGTCGTCGAGGTTGTCGGGCAGGCTGGTGGTGATCTCGATCGCGGCGGGGTCGCGGCCATGGGCGCGGGCGGTGTCGTGCACGAGCTTGACCAGGTCCGCGGGGGCGCCGCGGGCGGGGAAGAACCCGTCCCCCAGGCGTCCCGCGCGTTTGGCGGCGAAGGTGGAATGGCCGCCGATGATTATGGGGACGGAGCGGTTGGGCGGCTTGGGGCGCATATAGGCGTCCTTGAAGCGGAAGAATTTCCCCTCGAAGGTGGGTTTGTCGGCGCTCCAGAGCTCGCGCATGATCTGGATGTATTCGTCGGTGCGGGCGCCGCGTTCCTCGAACGGGGAGCCGAGGGCCTCGAACTCCTCCTTCAGCCAGCCGACGCCGACGCCGA
>CAINEA010000146.1 GCA_903847525.1 uncultured Acetobacteraceae bacterium
ACCCGAGCGTGTCGTTCGTCGCCGCGCTGTTGGGGTTCAATGCCAGGGCTTTGCGAGCCAGAGGCAGGGCCCCCTTGGCATCACCGTCATCCGTCATGATGACCGCGAGATTGTTGAGGATGATGGCGTTGTTCGGCACTTCCGTGAGCAGGGCCTGATAAAGGCCGATCGATCGCTTCCGGTCACCCACTTTCTCGTAGAGGCTCGCCAGATTGTAGCGATCCTCCAGACTTTTCGGTTGGACATCGACCAGATGCTGGGCGACCGACAAAGCGGCCTTGTTGTCTCCAGCCGCGACCTCGGTCTGGATCAGCGCGCGCAACAGGCGCGGATCCTCGGGAGTGGTCTTGCGGGCAGTGGCGATGGTTTCCCTCGCATCGGCATATTTCTTCTGCTGCACCTGGACCAGGGCAAGCAGCGCAGGAACCCCCGGATTGGGCGGGTATTTCTGCATGGCGTCACGATATACCTTGATCGCGTCGTCCGAGCGGTCCAGCGCCTGATAGACCCGGGCCAGGTTGACCGCATCGTTCAGCGTGGCGCCATCACGCTGGGCCAGGTCGCGGAATTCAGCCAGCGCCTCGTCTTTCTTGCCCGCGCGGAACAGCGCGTCCCCGAGTACCTGCTTGATCTCCGGGGATTTGGGCGCGAGTTTCTCGGCTTCGGTAAGGTTTTCCACGGCATCGGCGAATTGCGACTTTGCCATCTGTGTCAGCGCGAGCTGGAACCGGGCCTGGACCTGCTTCGGCTCCGCCGCGACCACGCTCTTTAGCGATGCCTGCGCTGCGTCGAAGTCTCCGGCTTCACGCTGGGCCATGCCGAGCGCCAGGTCGACCCGCCAATTGTTCGGGGCCAGCGGTTTCGCGGCCATCAACAGGGGCAGAGCGTCTTTCGGCTTGCCGGTCGCGCTGTAGGCGAAACCGAGGACCATCAATCCCTCTATATCCTTCGAATCGGCCTTCACGGTCGGCTGCAGCAGCTTGATGGTATCTGCAAATCGATTGGTGCGGTTGTAGAGCGACGCGACGTGAACCTTGAATTTGGCGTCGTCGGCCCGTTCGGTCGTCAGCAATGGCTCATAGATCGCCAACGCCGCCGGAATATCGCCCATGCGCTCGTTGATGTCCCCCAAATACAGCTTTACGGGGGTGCCGCCGCCATTTGCGGCCGCCTTTTCGAGATAGGATTTGGCCTCCGGCAATTTGCCTTGCTCGCGGAAGATCACCCCGAGCTTGAACAGCGCGGAAGTCTGATCGGGGTTGTAGCTGAGCGCCTTTTTCAGTTCGGTTATGGCCTCGTCCGGCTTGGACTGAACGGCGAGCGCGGTCCCGACGATTTCATGTGCCAGTGCCATCGAGGGCGGTGTGCTGTCCGGCCCGGGGCCCTTGGCTTCGGCCTGGGAAATGAAGGTGCGCGCGATGCGGATGGCGTCGTCCGGCTTCTTTTCCTGCAAGGCGGTCATGGCCTCGGTCAGGGCGGCCGGCATTACCGGGCGCGGCGCGGAAAAGCCGGAAACCGGGGCGTTTGTGCCGGGCGCACCCACGCCGGGCGCCGCGGGAGGGGGAGATTGCGCGCCACTTTGCGCCGTCGCAGCAGGAGCGGTCGGGGCGTCGCTCATCGACGCGGCCTGGGCCGCCGACGCCACCATGGCGGCGCCGGCCGCCGCTCGGGTAGAAGCCGGTGGAACGGTCCGGATCGGGCCGCCGGCACCCGGGGCCAGGCTTATTGGCGAGGCCTGACCGGGTGCAACCGGGGCAGGAAGCCGGCCCAGGACGGGTTCGCGGCTGAAACTGGCGAGGCCACCCGCTGTCACGCTGTCCCGCAAACCATCGGAAATCCCGCCGGGCACCTTACCCTCGCTGCGGATTCCGGCAGGCGCTGTATCCGCGCTGGCCCGGATATCGCCAAGTGTGTCCTGCAATGGCGCGGCGATCAGCGACTGAGACGGCAGGATCAGCGCCGCGAGCAGGCAGGAACCGAACAGATTTCGATAAGGCTGACGCATGGGAAGGCCCTTTATTGAAAAAATGGACTAGCCTCTGAAACCCGGCCGGATAGGGGCCGGTTGGACACGGCGTAGCTGGCGAGCAAAGCGCCCTCGCATCCCGCCTGGGAGATGGGACGGGCGGGCATCCACGACAATGGCCGGAATGGGCGGCCGGTGAGCAAGGTCTGACATAACTGCCG
>CAINEA010000147.1 GCA_903847525.1 uncultured Acetobacteraceae bacterium
CGGCCCGCGCGGCCAGCATGCTGGGATCGGCGGTCACGGAAATGCGGCCGACGGCCCGCTGGTTCTGCAATTCGGTCACGAAGGATTGCAGGGCGTTGAAAGTGCCGGGTTCGATCTTGTCATTGCCCACATGCGTCATCGCCACAAAAAGCTCGTCGCGGACTTCCTGCGCTGCCCGCAGATAGCCCGCGCGCTCCGCGCTGGCAGCGGATTTGCGCAGGAATACCGTGCCATAGGGATAAGCAACCGCGGTCAGGCCGCCTGCCCGCATCAGCACTTCCGAGAGATGCTCGCCGCGGCGGATTGCGAAGGTGCCCGGATTGCGGATCTGACCCTGCACCGACACGATGCCGACGCTGATATCGGTAAACACCGGGTTGAAGTGCAGCGTGTCGCGCGTGTGCACGATATAGCGCGACAGGGCATCGGCATTCAGTGCCAGCGTACGCCGAGTGGTAACCGACTTTCCCAACACGGGATCGACCGCCGTGGTTGTAAGTTCCACACCGCTTTCGTCGGCCCAGTTTATGGTGCCGCCGCCGGCCTGCACCAGATCTGCGAGCGTGACGCCAGGACCGATCATGTAGGCCCCGGGACCGCGCACCGCACCATCCAGGCGCGCGCGGTGTTCCAGCAGGAAGTTGACGAGGATCAGGGGATCCAGGTCGAGCTGGCGGGAGAGCTCGCCGAAATTGTGTACTTCTCGGTTGATGGCATAATTTTCCAGGGCCTCACTGGTGGCCTGGAAATTCGCGGCGCGACGGCTCGCAGCGACAGACTGTTCGGCCGGCTTGGGGGGGGCGGCCATCGTGCCGGGCATCGGCATCCCGGACGCATACGCATCGGCGGCACCGTTTGCGGGATAACCGCCTGGCATGCCCGGTACGCCTGTCGGCTGTTGCTGTTGCTGTTGCTGTTGCTGAGGTACGGCCTGCGCCGTCAGGTCACCGGTCTTTTCACGCAGCGCGGTGGTCGATTCGGTGCCAGTCGGATCGAAATAGTCCGGGCCGCGATTGTCTATGAGCGTCAAGATGGCTTGGCGTTGCGTCGCCGGCGGCGCACTCGCAAGACTGTCCGCATCGGTTTCCAGACCATCAATCCGGGACGTCGCGGTGCTCAGCGGATTCTGCAATCCGGCCAGGAAGCCCTGCAGGGTGTTCTGGTAACTCTGCGTCACGAAGTTGAGCAGCGTTATTTCGTGGTTCGAAAACACCCGGATGACGTCGCCGGAATGCAACGCCATCTCTTCATGGCCGTTCAGCACCGCCACGGGCGTGAACGGAATCAGGGTGCGGATCATGGTGCGCGGATCGCGGCGCACGACGATTCCGAACAGGGTGTAGGGCGAATTGCCCAGCGCGCCGGGCTCTTTCAGGATTTCGGAAAGCTTCGCGCCGTCGGCGATGGGCCGCACACCGGCGAGCGCAGTGCCGCCGGCCAGCGTCGCCTGGTTGATGGTCTGGTCGGCGCCGAGCTGAACAAACAGGATTTCGCTGTCGCCGACCGCGCCCGTGGTGCCGGTCACCGGC
>CAINEA010000148.1 GCA_903847525.1 uncultured Acetobacteraceae bacterium
GGCCGGGGTCGACCGGTTGCGCGAGCAGCTCGATTACACGACCCGCCCGCTGCTGAGTGAACCCTGGATCCTGGACGCCGAGCCCCGGTCAAGCCGTTGTATGGCGAACAGGAAGGCGCCGTGGTGAGCTACACTCCCTCCGAACCCGGCCGTCCGTCGCACACTTACCACAGCTACATGATCGGCGGTCTCAGGCTGATGCTGGAGGTCGAGGTACGGCCCGGCAACTAGAACACACCGAAACATTCCGCCCCCGATCTGTGGGCCTTGCTGGATCGTTTGGGTCCGGGTCGCCAGCCAGCCCTGTTGCGCGGCGACAACGCCTGGGGTGTCGAGGACGTGATGCGTGAGGCCGAGCAACGGCGCCTGCCGTATCTGTTCCGGCTGTGCCTCACCGCCAACGTGACGCGTGCGATCGAGCGGGCGATGGCGGCGGGACGCTGGGAAGCCGCAGGGCGCGGCTGGGAAGGTCAACCGATCGAGCTTCGCCTGCATGGCTGGGGCCGGCAGCGGCGGGTGGTTTTGCTCCGCCGCAAGCTGGACCGGCCGCTGGCGATCACGGAGCGGGATGACGACGGCCAGCAGCGACTGGGCTTCGCCACCGTCGATCCGCGTAAGAGGGTGTGGGAGTTCGCCGCTCTGGTCACCTCGCTGGACGCGGAGGTCCTGACGCTCGGTCAGTTGTATCGCGACCGCGCCGGTAGTGAGAACGACTTCGACGAACTGAAGAACCAATGGGGTTGGGGCGGCTTCACGACCCAGGATCTGAAGCGCCGCCGATTGATGGCGCGCTTCGTGGCGCTGGTGTTCAACTGGTGGACCTTGTTCGTCCGACTGGCCGATCCGGAGCATCACCGGGAGGCCATCACCTCGCGGTCCTTGCTGCTCACGGCGATCGGACGGCAAACCAACCATGCCAGCCAGACCACGATCCATGTCAGTAGCGCCCACGCCAGACATTCCTGGGCACGCGCGGCTCTGACCCGGATCGGAACGTTCCTCGAGACGCTGCGTTCAACCGCGGAGCAGTTGTCTTCGATCGAACGATGGTACCGCATCCTCAGTGAGGCATTGATCAAGTACCTGAAAGGCCGAAAACTGGACCCGCCTCGCATGCTTCACGCGCTCTGAACCGCAACTTCAAGTTGAGCCTCGTATGGTCCAAAGGATCGCGCGAGAAACGAACCGACGGATTTAGGTTCAAAGGCCGGGCACCAAGCGCGCCCTACGGTCAGCGGTGCAAATTGCTCACGGCCATCTCTACGATCTCGTCGAGTCGTCCGTTGAGCACCGCTTTCATCATATAAAGCGAAAAGCCCTTCGCCATCTCGGCCGTGACCTTCGGCGGCATCGCCAGTTCCATCCGGTTGACCACGGCATCCACCAGTACCGGTCCAGGATGTGCCAGCGCCTCTGCAAGCTTTGTCTCCACGTCAGCCGGGTCGTCGATGCGCACGCCCTTGATGCCGACGGCCTCTGCCATCAGGGCGAAGTTCGGGTTCTCGAGGTCGGTGCCGGTGTTCACGAAGCCGGACGATTTCTGCTCCAACTCGATGAAGCCCAGCGCACCATTGTTGAACACCACGATCTTCGCCGGCAATTGCAACTGCTTGAAGCTGAGCAAATCACCCATCAGCATCGAAAATCCGCCATCGCCGGACAACGAGATCACCTGACGGCCCGGAAACGCCGCCTGCGCCCCCAACGCTTGCGCCATCGCGTTGGCCATGGAGCCGTGCCAGAACGATCCGATCAGCCGGCGGCGACCGTTCATCGCGAGATACCGCGCCGCCCATACCGTCGGCAGCCCCACGTCGCAGGTGAATATGGCGTCGTCTGCCGCCAACTCGCTCAGCACCCGCGCGATATGCTGCGGGTGCAGTACGCCGCCCTTGCGGCCGGTGGCGAGTTCATTCAGTCCCTTGCGGGCTTCGCGGTAATGCGCGGTTGCCCGATCCAGGTGTGACCGATCGGCCTTGGGTGTCAGCAGCGGCAGCAATGCGTCCAGCGTGGCGCCGACATCGCCGACGATCCCCAGATCCACCGGCACCCGCCGGCCGATATTCTCCCCTCGTAAATCGATCTGCGCGATCTTGGCATGCGTCGGATAGAACTGCCTGTAGGGAAAGTCGGTGCCCAGCATCAAGAGCGTGTCGCAGGCCTCCATCGCGGCGTAGCCTGAAGAAAACCCGATCAGTCCGGTCATGCCGACATCGTATGGGTTGTCCCACTCCACATGCTCCTTGCCGCGCAGCGCATGCACCATTGGCGCGGCCAGTTTATCTGCCAGCGCCAGGAGTTGGTCATGCGTCCCGGCGCAGCCGGAACCGCACAGCAGGGTCACCCTGTCTGCCCCGTTCAACAACGCCGCCAGCGACGCCAGCGCCTCCGGCGGCGGCACGACGACCGGGCGAACTGCGGTTAATCCGGCTGGCTTTGGCGCGGGGCCGGGCAATGCCGGGCATAGGGCCACATCGCCGGGGATCACCACCACCGCCACCGCGCGATGCGTCAACGCGTGGCGGATCGCCATTTCCAGCACCCGGGGCATCTGCTCCGGCGAAGCTGCGAGTTCGCAGAAGCTGCTGCATTCCCGGAACAGATTCTCGGGATGCGTCTCCTGGAAGTAGCCCGAGCCGATTTCGGGAGTGGGAATGTGCGCGGCGATCGCCACTACGGGTACGCGCGAACGGTGGCAGTCGAACAAGCCGTTGATCAAATGCAGGTTGCCGGGGCCGCAACTGCCCGCACATACCGCCAGCCCGCCGGTGAGATGTGCCTCCGCCCCTGCCGCGAACGCTGCCACCTCCTCATGGCGAACATGCAGCCATTCTATTTGCTTTTGTTGCCGTAGCGCGTCGGTGAAGCCGTTGAGGCTGTCTCCGACCAAGCCATAGATCCGCCGGACGCCCACGGCGGCGAGGGTGGCAACCATTTGGGCTGCAACGGTGTTTGCCATTTATACACTCTCCATTTTTACACGACCGTTCTTACAAAATGACGACAATATCTTACGTATTTTACGTTCATGATAAATTCTTTCCTGTTTACGCACTTTTCTCAGCCAGTTTTCTTGACTGATCGTTGTCCCGCTCAAACATAAATATCGGCCAGCTTGAGCAACCGGTATGGCATGGGCGTGGTGCGGACGCCTGCCCAGAGAAGCCGCGGCATCATA
>CAINEA010000149.1 GCA_903847525.1 uncultured Acetobacteraceae bacterium
AAATCGACCCCGTGCCCGGGGTTTTGCCCCTGTTACCCTGCCCGCCACTCCTCATGAATTTTTGCGGCTAGTAGCCTCCACGATGGTCTAGCCACATCTACAAGGTCCTTGGGGGTATGTTACTCTATGCCAAGCGAAAAGGTTCTCTCTCACATGGGCAATTTGACCGCGGCCGCCGTACGTGCGGCCAAGAATGATGCGCCGAAAGGCTCACGCCCAATACGCGTGGGTGACGGTAACGGTCTCTATCTGCAGGTCGCTCCTGGAAGCACCAAGTCCTGGCTGCTGCGCTACACATTGCGCGGCAAGGCACGAGAGATGGGTCTTGGCCCAGTTGGCGAGTCACCCGCTGGAGTACCGCTCGCAAAAGCCCGGATTCTCGTGGGTGAGGCGCGTGCGTTACTTCGTGATGGCCGGGACACTTTGGTGTAGCGCCAAACGACGCGCGCGGCACGACAGCAGGCTGAAGCTGAGACAAGCGAGCGTACCTTTCGCGCGGCGGCCTCCGCGCTGGTGGCCAGCAAGAAGTTGGGCTGGCGGAATGCCAAGCACGTTTCACAATGGCTAGCCACACTTGAGGCCTATGCCTTTCCCGAGATTGGCGATCTGCCGGTGTCAGCGGTCGGCACTGACGAAGTCCTCCGGGTACTCCGGCCGATCTGGGAGCGCATTCCCGAAACGGCGTCCAGGTTGCGTCAGCGCATTTAGGCAGTGCTGGACACGGCACGCGTGAAAGGATGGCGAACAGGCGGGAATCCGGCTCGCTGGAAGGGCCACCTTGCTGGCGAATTACCTCAGCCACGGAAGGTCAAGCGCGTGCGCCACCGGCCGGCGCTCGCGTGGCAGGAGATCGGCGCATTCATGACGACGTTGGCCCTTCGGAACGGTCTAGCGCCACAGGCGCTACGGTTCGCGATCCTGACCGTGGCCCGGACCGGAGAAGTGCGGGGCATGCGCTGGCAAGAAGTGAATGTTGAAGCAAAGGTCTGGTCGGTGCCCGGCGATCGAATGAAGGCGGGCCGGTTGCACCGCGTCCCGTTGTCTGCTGCGGCACTGGCGGTGCTGGAGGAAGCTCGGCCGTTAATGCGTCAGTACGGTGACCTGGTATTCCCGAGCGGTCAGCTCCGCAAACCACTATCCGATATGGCATTATCAGAGGTAGTTCGCCGTATGAACGAAGGCGGCGAAAAAGGAGCGCCTCCCCGCTGGAGAGATGCGGAAGGCCGGGCAGTGGTGCCTCATGGTTTCCGTTCCACTTTCCGCGATTGGGCGGGTGAGACGCGTCCAGAGGGCCGCGAGGTGGTCGAGGCCGCGCTCGCCCACACTATCAAGGACAAGGCGGAAGCTGCCTACGCTCGATCGGATTTGCTGGAGAAGCGACGTCCGTTGATGGACGCCTGGGCAGAGCAGTGCAGTCGGATTCCCGCGGAAATTGTCGGTCAGATCGGGGGAATGCGGGAGTCGGCCCAGCTATAACTCCCATAACCGGTTCAGCAGCAGGAGATTTTATTGGGGAATCCGGCATCACTGCTAAGCTCACAGGCGGCGGGGCTAGGAGTCGCGACCGAACGCCCGGAACTCCGACTGGGCTGCCCCGCTGCATTTTTCAATCGGAGCGCGCGGCGGAGGCGCGAACATGGGCGAGTGCGGCGCGGCAATCAGCGTGAGAACCGCATTGTCGCGCCATACTGGCTGGCGACCCGGACCCAAACGATCCAGCAAGGCCCACAGATCGGGGGCGGAATGTTTCGGTGTGTGCCGGTTGCCGGGCCCTACCTCGACCTCCAGCATCAGCCTGAGACCGCCGATCATGTAGCTGTGGTAAGTGTGCGACGGACGGCCGGGTTTGGAGGGAGTGTAGCTCACCACGGCGCCTTCCTGTTCGCCATACAACGGCTTGACCGGGGCTCGGCGTCCAGGATCCAGGGTTCACTCAGCAGCGGGCGGGTCGTGTAATCGAGCTGCTCGCGCAACCGGTCGACCCCGGCC
>CAINEA010000150.1 GCA_903847525.1 uncultured Acetobacteraceae bacterium
ACCAACCTCCGCCCTCGATCCGGAAATGATCAAGGAAGTGCTCGATACCATGATCGGCCTGGCCGAGACCGGCATGACCATGGTCTGCGTGACCCACGAAATGGGCTTCGCCCGCCAGGTGGCGGACCGCGTGGTGTTCATGGACCGCGGCGAGATCGTCGAAAGCGGCCCGCCGAACGAGCTGTTCGAAAACCCTCAGACCGACCGTCTGCAACTATTCCTGAGCCAGATCCTGCGCGGGCATTAGGCCGTCGGCGGAAGGAAGCAAGGCGAGGGGCTCCGCCCCCTCGACCCCCGCTAAGGGCAAGCCCTTAGAACCCTTTACTTGGTTTGGGAGTGACAGAAGGGCCTACCCGGACGTTGCCTGGTCTCGGTTGGCCCTTCTGTCACTCCCAAACACATGGATGGCATCCAAAGGCCCTGCCTTTGGCGGGGGTCGAGGGGGCGGAGCCCCCCGCCTTAATTCTTCGCCGCTGGCGCAAAGCCCTGCAGGGTCCAAACCAGCGGCGCGGTGTCGACACGCATGAAACCGAACCTGGGGCGGCTTAGATCGACGACCAGCACCATGCCGCCGCTCAGCATGGCGATCAGCAGCGCCCCGAGCAGCGGGTGGCGCCTCCGGGTAAGACCCACCTGAAAGCCGAGCGCGCCGATCGCGAGGACGGCGCCGGACAGCAACCCAAGCATGGTTTCCTGCGGCACGTGGCTTTCGAGGGCGAAGCGCTGCGACAGATTGGCGTCGAACATGTCGTTCAGGGAGGCGATCAGCGACGCGGCGAGCGGCGGCTGCATATCGGGCAGCAGCTTCATGGCGCGTGCCCAGATCTCGGTTTGCAGCGCATTGGTGCGGACGAGTGCCGCGTCGATCGCCGCGGGATCGGTTTCCCGGATATAGGACAGCCGTATGCGGGCGTAGTCCTCGATCAAAATGGCGACCGGCTTGCCGGCGGGTCCGGCGAGATCGGTGCGCAGCCAGGCGGTGCCGATCGTGTTCGCCTCGGTCAGGGTGGTGTCGCGCCTGGCCTCGAAGCGGTCCTGCGCGAAGCCGATGGTCACGGCGAGCACGAAGGCCATCAGGGCCAGCATGCCGCCGGTCAGTGCCGAGATGCCGGTCATTTCCTTGTCGGCAGGGGTTCGTTTGGCGGCATAGGCGCGGCCTGAACGAAACCCGGCCTCGGCCACGACGGCCAGCAACACGAACAGCCCGAGCCCGAATACAAAGATTCCACCGCTGTCCATGCTGCTGAAGAAACGGAGGATCATGGCTGAAGGGACAATGGTTTCACGGTATCGCGATCATGCGGTGTCGGGCAGGTCGCGTGCGAGGAACAGGGCGGTCATATCGTCTCGGTCTTATCGTGGCTTGAGCGGCTAGGATCGATCCGTAGCCGAATGTGGCGATGGCGTCGAGTGTGGACCGGGTGGCTATTGGCGCGGCCCGGGACGTGCGGGTGGCCCGGCCTCCAACTCCTGGATCAGCCGGCGCAGCTGGGCGTCGCCCGGCCGCAGGGCAAGGAGGTCGCGTGCATAGCGCAGGGCGGCGGGAACATCGCCGGCGTCCCGGGTCAGGGCCACCAGCGTGCCAAGGATGGTGATGTCCGACGGCGCGGCCCGGCGTGTGCGCTCCAGCAAAGCAATGGCCTGTGGCGCGTCGCCGGTGGCGTTCAGCGCCACGGCGTAGACATAGGCGTAGCGGGTGTTGCCGGGTGCCAGTTCCTGGGCCTGGCGCAGTTCGCCCAGCGCCGCCGGATATTCGTGCTGGCGGACGAACAGCAGGCCCAGGGCATGGTGCGCAGCGGCATTGCCTGGCTCCAGCGCGATCGCCTGGCGCAGCAGCGCCGCGCCTTCGGCATCGTGGCCGCGCATGCGCTCCAGATCGGCGAGGTTGGCCAGGGCCGGAACAAAGCGCGGGTCCAGGCGCAGCGCGGTGCGATACTCGGCATCGGCGCGGTCCGGTTGGTTACGGCGGATTTCAAGCAGCCCGAGATTGAGATGGGCCTCCGGCCGGTCGGCATCGACCATTTCCGCCGCAACCAGTTCTAGATAAGCGGTGGCCAGGGCGCTGCGCTGCTCGGGCTTCAGGGCTTGCGGGTCGGTGCCGAGCAAGGCGCGCGCGGCCTCGATGCGCACCGCGCGGAACGGATCGGCCAGCAATGGCGCGATCGTGGCGATGAAGGCGGGCGGCGCCGGCGCCGGGATGGCCCGCGGTACGGCGGCGCGCACCAGCGGGTCGGGGTCCGTTGCCGCGGCGGCGATGGCCGCGGCGGATGCGGGCGTGGCGTAGGCCGGCAGCAGCAGCAACGCGCTGCCGCGGGCGATGGCGGGCTGCGCCGGGTCGAGGATCAGCCGATCCAGCTGCTGTTCCGCGTCTGCCGCGCCCGTCCGTCCGGCGGCGAGGGCGAGCCCGTAATGCCCGCTGGTCTGCCGCCCGCCCGGGAACCAGGCGGCGACCTGGCCGGCCGCCCACTCGTCTGACTTGCCGGCGTGGCATTGGGTACAGGCATTCGGCGTGCCGATCGACAGCGACAGGTCGGGGCGCGGAACGCGGAAACTATGGTCGTGGCGAACATCGACACCCATATAGGTATGGGTGGTCATGTGACAGCTCACGCACTGGGCTCCGGTGGTGTCGGATGCGTGATGATGATGCACCGGTGTCGCGAACTTTTCCGGCGCATGGCATTGGGCACACAGCGCGCCGCCTTCGGCGACCAGCTTCCTGCCGTGCGGCTCGTGGCAGTTCGTGCAGGTTACCCCGGCATGGTGCATGCGGCTTTGCAGGAACGATCCGTATTCGAACACCTCGCCGTCGATCTGGCCGTCCGGGTAATAAAGGCCCGGTTCGAGATAGGCCGGCAGATAGGCATCCAGGAACGGCGTGCCGGGAGCCGGGTTCCTGGCAATGACCTTCCGCCTTGCGTGGCAGGCCGCGCAGGTGTCGAGTTCGGTAGAGACCAGCGGTTCGGTTCGGTGCGCGATGCCGGTCGCCGGGGTCATTTCCCAATGGCCGTTATCGGTGGCCTTCAACCAGTTGGCGATACCCATGCGATCGCTCGGTGACAGGCGAGCCGTCTTGGCCTGGGCGATCTCGACATGGCGTGAACCGGGTCCGTGGCAGGCTTCGCAGGCCACGCTGGGGTCGGTCCAACGGGTGGCATAGCGGTCGGCCGCCAGGTCGAAATTCTTGCGCAGCCCGGTCGAGTGGCAATCGGCGCACATGTAGTTCCAGGTCTGGTCGCGCCCGGTCCAGTGCAGCCGGTCGCCGGGCGGCAAGGTCTGGTCGGGATAGAGCGCATACCAGCGTTGGCCGCCCTGGTCCTTGGCCCGGCTGTCCCAGGCGATGCCGAACGCCTGCAGCCGGCCGCCGGGCAGGGCGATCAGATATTGTTGCAGCGGATACACGCCGAAGGTGTAGGCGATGTCGAAATCGGCGATGCCGCCATCCTTGCCCTGGGTCCGAACCCTGAAAATGTCGCCGGCGCGCGAAAAGATCGTCGTTACGCCACCCTGCTCGAACCGCGCATCGGCGAAATCGCCGAGCACCGTGGCCGGCGTGGCCGGCTGCATGGCCTTGGCATGGTGGGTGGTCAGCCAGTCCTTCGTTTCGGTCGAATGGCAGCCGGCGCAGACCTGGGCGCCGACATAGGACGGGGCGGCCGGCGTCTCGGCATGCAGGCCGGGGGTAACGCAGGCGGCAAGCAGGGCAAGGACGGAAAGGCGGCGAAGCCATGGTCTGACGCGCAACATAAATTGGCCTGCTTCCCTGCTGACAGGCCGCAACCTGGACCAAGGGACCCCCTGCAAGCAAGGCGGCGACAACGCTCCCGCCGCCGATCGGCGGCGGGAAATTCGCCTGGCGCCCGGCGGTTGAGGCTATTGTCGGACCAGATGATCGAAGATGAACAAGAATGGCTGCGATGGATCGCCGCCGTGCCGGTGCCGGTTCCGCTACGGGGCAAATGGTGCACCGTTCGTGTCCGCCTGCGCGGCGCCGGCCGCCTCCCGGCGGGCACGCTCGTGGTCACCTTCAATCAGGCAGGCCCACTGCGCCGGCAGGATTGGATCGTGCTGAAAGGGGCGGCCGGCGCACCGGTCCACGAGAACCTGATCCATGTGCCGCCGGATGCGGAGGCTGTTCGAGTGGGCATGCTGGGCAGCGCCGAACCTAGCCCCCAGGCTGAAATTTCGTTCGTGCCGATGGGCCAGGCCATGGCCGCTTTCCGCCTGGCGCTGCGTCACCGGGCCGCGCTGCTGCGGCGGTTGCGGCAGAACGGTTTGCATGGCCTGCACAACATCCGCGCCACGCTCTCCCGCCTGGCGACCGAACCAGACGCAGCAGACGAATATCGCCGTTGGACAGGCCTGTTCGAACGCCCGCCGCAGACCCCGGCGCCGGACGCACCGAAACTCGCGGCTCTGGTGTTCCAGCCACCCGGCGGCTTGCCGGCGGCAATGCAAGCCACCCTCGCCGCGCTGGCCGTGCCGCACGCGATCGTCGCCGGCGGAAACTGGCGGGATGCGCTGGCCGGGCTCGAATGCGGCTATGTCGCTATCCTGCAGGCCGGTGAGATCCCGCACCGGAATATGTCCCTCATGGCAGCCGGAGCGCTCGCCAGGCTGGGCAACCCCGCGATGGCATGCGCCGACGAGGACATTCTGGACCCGGACGGCACGCGGCGTGACCCGCATTTCAAGCCGCGGCCCAACCATGCGCTGATGCTGTCCGGAACCCTGACGCGCGGCCTGTGGCTGATCCGCCGGGACGTGCTGGAGGCAGCCCCCGGCGATCTGGCGGCGGACTGGGCCGAAACCCTGCGCCTAGATTTGTGGCTGCGGCTGGATGAGGCGGGCAAGACCGACACGCTGCGCCTGCCCCATATCCTGGCCCATTGCCGCACCGATACGCCGGCGGCCCCGGCCGCCGCCCTGGCGGATGTTGTCGCCAGCCATCTGCGCCGCGCCGGCCTGCCCTGGCAGGCCGAGCCGGGCTTTCCCGTCCGTCTGCACCCGGCACCGGATGCTCCGGCACCCAGCATCAGCATCCTGATCGCGTCCATCCTGGACCGCGAACACGCAGCATCCTGCCTGCCTGCCATCCTCGCCGGAACCGCCTATCCGGATTTCGAGATGCTGATCGCCGTCTCGCAGCCGCGCGGCCTCAACTCCACACAGGCCGCGCTGGCGGCCCGGCTGCAAGCGGACCCGCGGGTGCGCGTGATCCACATGCAGGATGCCGGCTTTAACTTCTCCGTAACTGCCCAGGTAGTCGATCGCTGATCGACGGTTGACACGCGAGTCGCGGCATGAGTCAAGCTTCCCATGTCGTTGCCGCCGCCCGATTCCCAATCTGGTTCCGATGCGGGCGCGCCGTCCGGCGAAGCCGCGACGCC
>CAINEA010000151.1 GCA_903847525.1 uncultured Acetobacteraceae bacterium
CCGGCGGGGTCGGCATTGGCGATTCCGGGATCGCCTGAACCGGGGGGGCGGCAGGCTCCGGAGCCGGGATCGGCGGCACCGGCAACGCGGCCGGCGGCGCCGGTGGGGGCGCCAAGGGGGGCGACGGCGGCTGGGCGGCCTCGTTGCCCGGCGGCGGCGGGACCTGCGGTCCCTCCTCGGGCGCGGAGGCCGGCGGCTGCCCGTCGGGCTGATCCTTGCGCGAACCCGGCAGGCTCGGCTCGAAAATCACCGTGACCGGATTGGAACTACTGGGTTCCTTCGGTGGAGCCGGCAGCATCAGGAGCAGAATGGCCAGCAGCAGCAACAGATGCAGCAGCCCGGAGCCCACCAGGCTGCGCTCGATCCGAACCCGGGACAGGATCCGTATTCTTCGCGCGCCGGCTTTGCCGATATCCAGGCGTTCATCAGGCCGGGCAGTGAAAACGGTCATGTACCTTTGGGTTCAGGCCAGTTGGGTTCAGTTTGGGGTTAGGCGGGATGCCGGCTGGCGGCATCCGCTGTTCATGCTACCAGAACCACCGGCGGTCGCCACGTTCGGCCGCCGCTCTGCTCCTTTGGGATACCGCCATGCTGCGCCTGACCGAACTGAAGCTGCCGCTCGACCACACCGAACCGGAATTGCGCACGGCGATCCTGCGGCGGCTGGATATACCGGAGCCGGCCCTGCTCGGCTACACCGTGTTTCGCCGCGGCGTGGACGCCAGGCGGAAATCGATGATCCACCTGATCTATACGGTCGATGCCGACTTGCAGAATGAGGCTGCCGTGCTCGCGCGCCTGGCAGGGGACCGCCACGTGCTGCCCGCGCCCGACATCGCCTATCACCCGGTGGCGCAGGCGCCCGCCGGCATGACCCGCCGCCCCGTCGTGATCGGCACCGGCCCCTGCGGGCTGTTCGCTGCGCTGATCCTGGCGCAGATGGGCTTTCGGCCGATCATCCTGGACCGCGGCAAAAGGGTGCGGGAACGCACGCGTGACACCTGGGCGCTCTGGCGCCGCGGCGTGCTGAACCCGGAATCGAACGTGCAATTCGGCGAGGGCGGGGCCGGCACGTTTTCCGACGGCAAGCTGTACAGCCAGATCAAGGACCCGGCCTATCGCGGCCGCAAGGTGCTGACGGAGTTCGTGAAGGCCGGCGCGCCACCGGAGATCCTGTATGTCAGCAAACCGCATATCGGCACCTTCCGGCTGGTCACCATGGTCGAGGCAATCCGCAAGAATATCGAGGCGTTGGGTGGCGAATACCGCTTCGCCAGCAAGGTGGTGGATATCGAGATCGACGAGGCCGTCGGCAAACGTCGGGTGCGAGGCGTCCGGCTGGAAAGCGGGGAGTTCATCGCCAGCGAACACGTGGTGCTGGCCGTGGGGCACAGCGCGCGCGATACGTTCGAGATGCTGCAGGACCGAGGCGTGCATATCGAGCCCAAGCCGTTTTCCATCGGATTCCGGATCGAGCACCCGCAGTCGCTGATCGACCGCGCCCGCTACGGGGCGCGGGCCGGGGACAAGATCCTGGGCGCCGCCGACTACAAGCTGGTGCACCACTGCGCGAACGGGCGCAGCGTCTACAGCTTCTGCATGTGCCCGGGGGGAACCGTGGTGGCGGCGGCGTCCGAACCCGGCCGGGTGGTCACCAACGGCATGAGCCAGTATTCACGCAACGAACGCAACGCCAATGCAGGCATCGTGGTCGGCATCACCCCGGAAGATTATCCCGGCGGCGCGCTGGCCGGCATCGCGTTCCAGCGCCATTGGGAAGAACAAGCCTTCATCGCCGGCGGCGGCACCTATGCGGCGCCGGCCCAGGTTGTCGGCGATTTCCTGGCCGGACGCGCCTCCACGGCGCTGGGCTCCGTGCTGCCTTCCTACCGGCCCGGCGTGCGCCCGACCGACCTGTCCACCTGCCTGCCCGATTACGCGATCGCCGCCATCCGCGAGGCGCTGCCGGCATTCGACCGGCAGATCCCCGGCTTCGCCATGGCCGACGCGGTGCTGACCGGGGTGGAGACACGAACTTCCTCCCCTATCCGCATCCGGCGCGACGACACGCTGCAAAGCCTCAACACGCCCGGCCTGTTCCCCGCCGGGGAAGGTGCCGGCTATGCCGGCGGCATCCTGTCGGCCGGGGTGGACGGGATCCGCATAGCCGAAGCCGTCGCGCTGAACATGATCGGCCGAGCGCCGGTCGCCATGGGCCGCGGCGCCCTGGAAGCGCCCCTGATCTACTGATCCGCCGCAGCTCGGGGCCGGTCGCTTGATCTGGACAAGATAGGGTCAGCCAGGCGGAGCGTGAAACGCGACCATCCGCACCAGGGTCGCCAGGGATTTCGCCGCCATCTTGCGCATCACGTTCTGCCGGTGATGCTCCGCCGTCCGCTGGCTGATCCCCAGATCGGCGGCGATGTTCTTGGACGGCGCACCCGTGATCATCAATTCCATCACCTCCCGCTCCCGGGTGGTCAATGTCGCGAGACGAGTTGCCACGCCCTCGTCCAGAACGCGGCTTTGCGTGGTTTGCAGATTGCCTTGCAGCGCGAGCGTGACACTCGCCAGCAGTTCCGCGGTGCCGACCGGCTTTTGCAGGAAATCGGCGGCGCCGTCCCGCATCGTTTGCACCGCTGTCCCCAGATCGTTCGATCCGGTGACGAAGATGATCGGCACATCCGTCCGTTCCGCCTTCAGCCACTTCTGCAACGCGGGCCCATCCATGCCCGGCAGCGCGATGTCCACCAGAAGGCACTTGAACAATTTATGATTCGGGTCCGCCAGGTACGCCTCGCAGGATCCGTAGGCCGCGACCGTATGCCCCTCGCCCTCCAGAACCAGCTGATAGGCGTCGCGCACCCCCGGATCGTCATCGATGACGGCGATATCCGCCAGCGGCGCCACCGAACGCGACGAGGCCATCGCCAATTCCCTGTCCACGGCGCCGGGCCATCCCGATTTCACGAGCTGGACTGCCGAGGCGAGAGCCGCCAGCAGCCGGTCGGACTTGACCGGCTTGGGGATCAGCACCTGGCCGCTGTCCTCGAACACCCGGCGCGCGGCGTCGGACTTGTCGCCGCTGACGATCAGCGCCGGAAGATGCGCGCCAAGTTCGGTCCGCAATTGCTGAATGACCTGCACTCCGTTCATGCCGCCTGGCAGATTGTAATCGGCGATCACCACGTCCGGACGAACGCCACCGGCCGCCCGCACCTGCGCCAGTGCCTCATCGCCCCGGCGGTTCTGAACGACGCGATAGCCTTCC
>CAINEA010000152.1 GCA_903847525.1 uncultured Acetobacteraceae bacterium
AGACGGCATACGAGATAGTGGTCAGTGACTGGAGTTCAGACGTGTGCTCTTCCGATCTTGCTCCGACCTGTTCGGCCATTTCAAACCCGATCCGGAGACGTATCTGGGCGTCGCCAAGTTGCTGGATCTCTCTCCAGGCGAGGTGATGCTGGCGGCGGCACACAACAACGATTTGCGGGCAGCGAAAGCCTGTGGGCTGATGACGGCCTTCTTCCCGCGGCCCGGTGAATATGGTCCGAACCAGAAGCTGGACTATGCGCCGGATGGAACCTGGGACTATGTGGCCAAGAACATCGAAGACCTGGCGACCCAGCTGGGCGTCTAAGCCTCCGGAGAGGGCACATCATGGAATTTGACTATATTATCGTCGGCGGCGGGTCCGCGGGATCGGTGCTGGCCAACCGGCTATCGGCGAAGAGTTCGAACACGGTGCTGGTATGCGAAGCCGGGCAGGATACGCCGTATGGCAAGGTGCCAAAGGCAATCCTAGATAGCTATCCCGGCACCGCCTACCTCAACCAGAATTTTATCTGGACCGAGCTGAAGGTCACCACGGAGGTCGTTTCCCACAATAATCCCGACGCGCCGAAGCCGCGTCTGCGCAAGTACGAACAGGCGCGGGTGCTTGGCGGCGGTTCGTCGATCAACGGCCAACTTGCCAATCGCGGCGCGCCGACGGATTACGACGAATGGGATGCTCGTGGCGCGCGCGGTTGGAAATGGGACGATGTTCTGCCCTACTTCAAGAAGGTAGAGCGGGACATGGATTTCGACGGTCCCTATCACGGCAAGGAAGGCCGCATTCCTGTTCGCCGCATCATGCCCGGTCTCTGGTCCGAACACGCCAAGGCGGTCGGCAAGGCGCTGGAACAGTCTGGCTTCGAATATCTGCCAGACCAGAACGGTGAATTCCGCCAGGGCTATTTCCCGATAACGATCTCCAACGCTTATGAGAACCGGGTGTCTGCGGCCATCGGCTATCTCGATCCCGGTACGCGCCTGCGGGAGAATTTGACGATCTCCACCGATACCCAGGTTGCCTCGCTGATCTTCGAGGGCCATCGCTGCGTCGGCGTGAAAGCGACGGTCAGCGGCCGGCCGCAGGAGTTTCGTGGGCGGGAGGTGATCCTCTCTTCCGGCGCGATCCATTCGCCGGCACACCTGCTGCGGGCGGGGATCGGGCCGGTGGGGCACCTGCGCGACATGGGCATCGAGGTCGTGGCCAACGTGCCCGGCGTCGGCCAGCGGCTGATGGACCATCCTTCGATCGCGCTCGCATCCTTCGTGAAGCCTCATGCGAGGATCGACAACGACGTGACCCGCCGCCATATGCACGTGGCCTGGCGTTATTCCTCGAACATGCACGGCGCGCCGGCGGGGGATATGTTCGTTACCGCCGCCACCAAGTCCACTTGGCACGCGGTAGGCGAGCAGATGGCGGCGATGGTGATGTTCGTCAACAAGACCTATTCCGAAACCGGCCAGGTGAAGCTGCAATCGAAAGATCCGCGCACCGAGCCGGAGGTGGAGTTCAATCTGCTATCCGATCGCCGCGACCTTGAGCGCATGATGGACGGATTTCGGAAACTGGGTGCACTGCACGCCTTGCCGGTCATGGCAGAGGTGGCAACGGACCCGTTTCCCGCCAGCTACAGCGATAAAGTACGCCAGGTCGGTATCATCAATCGCAAAAACAAGATAATGACCGATATTATGGCGAAGCTGCTGGACGGCCCGGCAGCGTTGCGCCGTTTCCTGCTCAAGACATTCGTCATGGAGGATTTCACACTGGAGCAGGTGATGACCGATGACGACGCGTTGGAGGCCTTCGTGCGCAAGGCGGCGGTAGGCGTGTGGCACGCCTCCTGCACCTGCCGGATGGGCGACTCGGATGACCCGATGGCCGTGACGGATCCCGCCGGGCGGGTGCGCGGGGTGGAGGGCTTGCGTGTGGTCGATGCCTCGATCTTCCCGGTCGTACCCTGCGCCAATACCAATTTTCCGACATTGATGACGGCGGAGAAGATCTCCGACGCGATCCTGGCCGGTTATTGACCGATTTTGCTGCGGCGAGAGTACTGCCGAGCCGGTGGCCGGGGATGACCCTTTCCCGGGTAATGGGATCTTTTGCGGCACTCGCGATTGCTGCGGTCTCGATGCGATCGGGTGTCTATGCCTGGCTCGCGCTGCCGTATGGCGGACTGGCCAATGCCATGTGCCAGTTCGACTGCGGCTGGTATGAGCGTATCGCCGTCGCCGGCTACGGGGCGAATGCGGAATGGGCGGATTTCGGAAGCTATCCGCATTGGGCGTTCTTTCCGCTCTATCCATTGGTTGTCTTTATCGCGCACCATCTGCTGGCCATTTTCGCGCCTTCGATCCCGGCTTTGGCGGTGGGGATGGGGTTGTCGGCTGCCGCTCTGTGCGGTTTTGCGATCCTGGGGGCTCGCTATCTGCGTGAGACGAGGTCGGCGTGGCATCCCCTGCTTTGGCTGATCGTCGCGATGCTGTTTCCGTACGGTTTCTTCTTCTCGGCGGTCTACACCGAGGCGCTGTTCGCCATGCTTTCCACCGGTGCCTTGCTGGCATTGCAGCAGAAGCGGTTCCTGCTGGCGGCATGTTTCTGCGCCCTTGCCAGTGCGACGCGCCCGACCGGGATCCTGCTGACGCCGATCCTGGCCATCGACCGGCTGGTTGCACTCTGGCGGGGGCGGCATCGGCTGGATCGCCGGGCGCTGCTGGGTGAGACGCTGCTGCCGATCGCTGTCGCGCCGCTCGGGCTGTTCGTGTACATGCTCTATCAATACAGCCAGGTCGGCGACGCGCTCGCGTTCAGCCATGTGCAGGTGCTGTGGCACCGGCAATGGGGCAATCCGTTCACCCATATCTGGGATGGACTGCTGGCCTGGGATTTCACCGTTCTGCTCGGCAGTCCGAGCAATGCCTATGCCGCGGTCTGCGCGATCATGGCTCTGGCGGCTGCGACATGGCTGGCAATTCGGCGCCATGGCGCGGAGGCCGCGTTCCTGGCCGGCTGCATTCTGTTGCCGGCGGCGAGCGGGCTGGATTCGCTGCCGCGCTTTGTCGGCGCCAATCCGGTGTTCCTGTTCGCGGTCTATGACCTGGCCACAAGGTTGATCGGGCAGCGCCGCCAGCCTGCTTTTCTTATGGGTTTTGCCGCCGTGCTCGCCGGCCTGCAGGCGGTGCTTTTGCTGGCCTGGTTTCGTGCCGAGGGAGGCGTTTTCTGATGCGATTGCCGGTCTGGCTACCGTTGGCTGTGGCGATGCTGCTGCTTGGCTTTGAGCTGCCTATGCTGGCGATCGGCCTCTTCGGCGCGCAGGTATCCCCGGCCTATCGAGCGTTCTTTATCGAAAGGCGCACCGATTTATGGGCAGGGGAGACCATACCCACCCCGGGCAATCAGGATTGGGTCCGGATCAGCCGGTGATGTTTGCGGCCCGATGAGAGCTTGATGGCGCCATCTCGCAGGTCGGTGTTGCCGATCACCAAAGCCTCGTCCGTCACGGCCACGTCGTTCACCCTGGCCCCGCCGCCACGGATCAGACGGCGAGCCTCGCCATTGCTGGCGACCAGGCCGGAGAGGGTAAAAAGTCGGAAGGCGGGAATGCCCTCCCCGAGATCGGCGGCTGGTACCTTGACGGTAGGAAGGGTTTCGGCGGCCTCGCCTTCCTCGAAGGCGCGGCGGGCGGTTTCGGCCGCCTGTTCGGCTGCCGCGCGACCATGTGCGAGCGCGGTCGCCTCGGTGGCGAGTACCTTCTTCGCCTCGTTGATCTCGGCACCTTGCAGTGTTTCGAGCTTGGCGATCTCTTCCAACGGCATATCGGTGAACAGCTTCAAGAAGCGGCCGACATCCGCGTCCTCGGTGTTGCGCCAGAACTGCCAATAGTCGAACGGGCTCAGCCGGTCCGAGGTCAGCCACACGGCGCCCTGGGCGGTCTTGCCCATCTTGGCACCGGAAGAAGAGGTGATCAGCGGCGTGGTGAGGCCGAAGACATGCGCCCCATCCATCCGGCGCGCGAGTTCCACGCCGGAGACGATGTTGCCCCATTGGTCCGACCCGCCCATCTGCAGCTTCACGCCGTGGCGGCGGGACAACTCGCGGAAATCGTAGCTCTGCAGGATCATGTAGTTAAATTCGAGGAACGTCAGCGGCTGCTCGCGGTCCAGCCGCAGGCGCACGCTGTCGAAGGTCAGCATACGGTTGACGGTGAAATGGTGCCCGACCTCGCGCAGCAGCGGAATGTAGCCGAGCGTGTCGAGCCAGTCGGCGTTGTTCATCATGACAGCGTCAGTCGGGCCATCACCGAAATTCAGATAAGGCCCGAAGCAGCGGCGAATGCCGGCCATGTTGGCGGTGATCTGCTCGTCTGACAGCATTTGCCGGCTTTCATCCTTGCCGGAGGGATCGCCGATACGGGTCGTGCCACCGCCCATCAGCACCACTGGCTTGTGGCCATGGCGCTGCAACAGCCGCAGGATCATGATCTGCAGTAGGCTGCCGACGTGGAGGCTGTCGGCGGTGCAGTCGAATCCGATATAGGCGGGCACGACACCGTTTTCGAACGCGGCATCCAACGCTTCCACGTCGGTGCATTGATGGATGAAACCGCGGGCGGTGGCTTCTTGCAGGAATGTGCTTTTCGGCATGGCGGCAGGCTCGTATCTGAATGAAGACGGCTGGCTAGCACGTACGGGATGGGAAAAGAATGTCTGCCAGGCCAATATCTAAAGGAACAGTGCTGCGCGCGATCGGGCTCATGAGTGGCACGTCGCTGGACGGTGTGGATGCCGCGTGGATTGAGACCGACGGCGAGCAGGTGTTCGCGACCGGTCCCAGCCTGACGCTGCCCTATGATGCCGACCTGCGCGCGAAATTGCGGCGGATCCTGGATCAGGCGCCGGGGCTTACCGAGGACGATCCTATTGTGACAGATGCCGTGGCGCGGCTGACGGAGGCGCATGTGCGGGCGGTCCTGGCCCTGGGCCAACCGGCCGATATCATCGGATTTCACGGCCAGACGATCCTGCACCAGCCACAAAATCGGCGGACCTGGCAGGTCGGCGACGCGGCCATACTGGCTCGGCGTACCGGCGTTCCCGTCGCGTATGATTTCCGCAGCGCCGACGTGGCGGCAGGCGGGGAGGGGGCGCCGCTGGTGCCGGTGTTTCATGCGGCGCTGGCGCGCGATCTGGAGTGGCCGCTGGCGATCCTGAACATCGGTGGCGTCGCGAATGTCACCTTTATCGGCGCAGATAGCGGGCTGGTTGCCTTCGACACCGGCCCGGGAAACGGGCCGCTGGATGATTGGGCCGCACGGCATACCGGGGAACGCTTCGACCGCGATGGCGCGCTGGCGGGTGCTGGAAAGGTGGATGCGGCGGTGCTCGCGCGGCTGCTGGCCCATCCCTACTTTGCCCGTCCCGCCCCGAAATCCCTGGACCGGCTGGATTTTGCGCACGCCCTGGCGGCGAGTGGGTTGGACACTTGTTCCGCGGTGGACGGTGCCGCGACGCTGGCGGCGTTTACGGCCCGGTCGGTGGCGATGGCCAAGCTGCCAGCAGCGCCACGGACCTGGCTGGTGTGCGGCGGCGGACGGCACAATCCGGCGATTATGGCGGCCTTGTGCGCCGCCTTGCCTGCACCGGTGATGCCGGTCGAGACGGTTGGCTGGGACGGTGATGCGCTGGAGGCGCAATGCTTCGGCTTCCTGGCGGCCCGAACCCTTGCCGGGCTGCCGATCAGCTTCCCCGGCACCACCGGCGTTCCAACGCCGTTGCCGGGCGGAAAGCTGGTGTCTCCCTAGGCCGGGCTGTTCAGCCGTGCCTCGTCGTGGTCGTCTTGGGGCCATATCGAGGGAGGCGACTTGATGCGAAAAATTATGCGCTATGACGATGTGGAAGTGGATGTCGTCGCCGAAGGGCAAGGCCCGCTTGTGGTGCTGCTGCCCTCAGCGGGACGAGACTCCCTTGATTTCGACGATCTCGCCGCGACGTTGGCGGTCGAGGGCTACCGGGTGCTGCGTCCACAGCCGCGCGGTGTGTTCGGCTCGACGGGTCCGATGACCGGCATCACCCTGCACGATTTGGCTCGGGACGTAGCCAGGGTGATCGAGGATGAGGGCGGCGGTCCGGCTTTCGTCGGTGGTCATGCGTTCGGCCAATGGGTCGCCCGGATGACGGCGACGGACTACCCGCATCTGGTGCGTGGCGTGATGCTGATCGCGGCGGCAGCCAAGTCCATCCCGCCGGAACTGAGCGCCGGCGTGAACAAGTGCAGCGACCCCGCGACGCCCCGGACGGAGCGGCTGGCCCTGCTGCAGCAATTGTTCTTCGCCCCTGGGCATGACCCGTCAGAATGGCTGGAAGGCTGGCATCTGCCGGCGCGTGTATGCCAGCGGGTCGCTTCCGCCGCCACGAGGCAGGCTGAATGGTGGGGGGGCGGCAATGCGCCAATCCTGGATCTTCAGGCAGCGCTCGATCCGTTCAAGCCGCGCGAGAAGCGGCATGAACTGAAGGACGAACTGGGTGATCGGGTAACGGTCGAAGTGATCGACGGTGCCAGCCATGCCTTGATCCCGGAGCAGCCGGAGGCGGTTGCTGCGTCTCTCGTGCGTTGGATGCGCGGCGTAGCGGGTTGAATCAAGAGACGGATCAAACAAAAAAGGCGGCGGACCCAACGTCCGCCGCCTTTTTATTTACCGGCCATACAGCAGAGACGGCTCAGTCCGCGGCGAGTGCCATGTTGCGGCGAG
The DNA here is from genome assembly GCA_903847525.1 of uncultured Acetobacteraceae bacterium. Taxonomy (GTDB): domain Bacteria; phylum Pseudomonadota; class Alphaproteobacteria; order Acetobacterales; family Acetobacteraceae; genus PALSA-911. Next base: position 6,774 of record CAINEA010000152.1, read on the forward strand.
CGATGGAGCGGCCGACATGGTCTTCCACGGCCGCGGAAACCGCTTCGGCCTGATCGGCGAACACATGGTCGGCGCCGGGGAAAATCCGGTAATCGACGGTGACGTTCTTCTGAGTATTCAGCTTATCCACCAGCTTGCGCACGGACGGCTCGGGAACGAGTTCGTCCGCGTCGCCGTGCACAAGCAACCCACCGCAGGGACAGGGCGCCAGGAAGCCGAAATCATAATGGCTGGCAGGCGGCGCGATGCTGACCCAGCCGGAGATTTCCGGACGGCGCATCAGCAACTGCATGCCAATGAAGGCGCCGAAAGAATAGCCGGCAATCCAGAGCCCGCCGGAGTTCGGGTTCACTGCCTGCATCCAATCCAGGGCTGCGGCGGCGTCGCCGATCTCACCAATCCCGCCGTCATAGCGGCCCTGGCTACGGCCAACACCACGGAAATTGAAGCGCATCACCGAACAGCCAAGCTTCTGGAAAGACTGATACATCGCATAGGCGATGCGGTTGTTCATCGAACCGCCATGCAGGGGGTGCGGGTGCAGAATCAGAGCCACCGGGGCGCCCTGCTCCTTGGAATGATGGTAGCGGCCTTCAAGCCGACCATCTGGGCCGGCAAACATCACCTCAGGCATGGCGTTCCAAAATCCCGTTTCCTGTCATGTCCGACAGCCATCAGCCAAGCCCTAATGGCCCAGGCCACTGCCGGTCCCATCCTATCCGTCATATCGGACTGTAGAGCCGGAAATCCGAACACGAGCCGGGAGTGGCGAGTAAATAACCGACCTCACTACATCTCCACCCGCGAATTCTTGACCCGCAGTGTCGGAATAAATAGCTTTCTTGCGACACGGTGGTATCGCGGAGATCGGTTTTAGTTACTCGTCGTTCGGTCTCCCAACCGACCGCGCCCTCGGAACTGGTTCCATCCGTCTGGGAGGTTTTATGCTACAGGAAGTCGATCGTCTTTTGATATTGGAATTGTCGCATGGCTTTCATGTTTCTAGTGGCGATGGCTAGAACATGGCACGGACCAAGCTTGCTCGTCCTGTTTATTCCCGCATAGATCGCATTAATTGTATGAAAAATAACCTACGGTTGCTGGAAATGGCTTAACACTATGAATCTCTCTACACGCGGACGCTATGCGGTCATGGCCTTGGCTGATTTGGCGATCCGGGAAACCGGGTCGGCCGATCAAAACCCCGTGACTTTAACGGAGATTGCCACTGGGCAGTTCCTCAGCCTGTCCTACTTGGAACAATTATTCGGAAAATTGCGCCGGGCTGGGCTGGTCACATCCGTCCGTGGCCCCGGCGGCGGCTATCGACTGGCTCGTCCCGCCGACACCCTGCCGATTGCTGATATCGTGAACGCGGTCGATGAGCCGATCCGGGTAACTCGCTGCATGGAGGGCGGCCCAGGCTGCATGCACGCAGAGACAGGTTTGGGTGAAGGGGCGTGCGCATCTGAGCGATGCCGCACGCATGATCTCTGGCATGAGCTTGGAAGGCAGATCCACCTTTTCCTGGCGGGTGTCACGTTGGGGGATGTGGTTGCCGGCCGCATTGTGGGCAGGGCGATGCCCGTACTTTCCAAGTCCGCGGCGGCCGACACAGTAAAATCCGACGCCGGCCGTCCCGTGGAACTCGTGGATAGTCATTTGGCGGCGGGATAGGGGTGGCCCGGTACATGATCTATCTCGACGCGAACGCTACCGAGCCGCTGCGGCCGGAAGCGCGTGCGGCGGTGTTGGC
>CAINEA010000153.1 GCA_903847525.1 uncultured Acetobacteraceae bacterium
AATCGGCCGGCGGCAACGAAATGGGAAGCTTGACTCATGCCGCGACTCGCGTGTCAACCGTCGATCAGAGATCGACTACCTGGGCAGTTACTGAAAACCTTAGCATCTTGGGCGCCTGCACCAAATCTGAACGTCACCGCCGTCGAGGCGGGCGAACCCGACTGGATGGTCTCGGTCGAGAGCTGCGGCGCCAAACACGACCGTGAACATGCTTCCTGTCCTGACTGCGGCACATCATCGAGATTCCGCCACAGCTCTTACCAACGAACGCTTCGGGATTTCCCTGCTCAGGGGACGCCGGTTACCATATGTGCTCAGGTCACGCGCTGGCGCTGCCGGAACGATCGGTGTGATCGGCGGGTGTTTGCCGAGCGGGATCCGCGGCTTGCCGCCCCGTATGCGCGTCGGACCGCACGGTTGGCCGGGATCGTCAGGCTGTTTGGCCACAGCGTGGGTGGACGACCCTCCGAGCGACTGATGGCCAACCTCGGCATGCCAATGAGCGGCACCACGATCCTGCGGAGCGTCAAGGAAATCGCGGGAGCGCACCCCAACCGTGCGGTGGTTCGTGTCGCCGGCATCGATGAATGGGCTTGGCGGAAGGGCACGAATTTCGGGACGATCATCGTCGACCTAGAGCGTCGTCGTGTGGTCGACCTGCTGGCAGATCGCTCGGCAACTACCACGGCTGATTGGTTCAAGCGGCATCCAGAGATTGAGGTTGTCAGCCGCGATCGCGCCGGTATTTATGCCAATGCCGCGCGCCAAGCAGCGCCGCAGGCACGGCAGGTTGCTGACCGCTTCCACCTGCTGAAGAACTTCCGGGAAACCATCGAACGCCAGCTCGGCCGCTTCGAAGCGCCGATCCGGACTTCCCCGCTCCAGGTCGAGGACGATCCGGACCCGCCGGAGCAACCCGTGATCGAACGGTCAGACCGTTGCTCGGAGGTTGCGGCGCACGAACGTCTGGTGCGCCGAGGGCGTGACGCCGCCCGCCAGGCAATGTTTGCCGAAATCAGAGCCCTCTACGAAGCTGGCGGTACTGTCACCGAGATCGCCCGAACGCTGGGTCTCGGCCCCCGGCGTGTCTATCGATGGGTGCGTCGCATCGACTTACCGGAGCCCAGTGTCATGGCGCCGAAAGTTTGCACGCCGGCATACTTCGGGGCGTTCCTGGCACGCAGTTGGGCCGCAGGAACCACCAAGGTCCGGCATCTGTTCTCTGACATTCGCCATCGAGGCTACACCGGATCGTACAGCCATCTGGCGCGCTTCCTCGCTCCATGGCGCGGCAGTTCACCCTCGGGGGAGGCGGGGGATCCGCCTTCTTCGGACCAGGAAGACCCAGCACCGCCGCGCGTGCGGACGCTGGATCCGATGACGGGCCGTCAGATCTCACCGCTGACCGCGGCGGCGCTCTGCGTGAAGCAACGTGGCCAGATGACGGCCCGGCAGATCGTCAATGTCGATGCGCTCAAGGCGGCATCCGCGGAATTCACCGCGATGCGAGCATTGGCGATGCGGTTCCGAGGACTGCTGCGCGGTGGGACGGTAGAGGGTCTGGACATCTGGCTGACTGACGCACGCACATCCGGGATCTATGGCATGCGGCGTTTTGCCAGGACCTTACGGCAGGACATCGAGGCGGTTCGCAATGCGGTGCTGGAACGCTGGAGCAATGGGCAGACGGAGGGACAGATCAATAAGTTGAAGACGCTCAAGCGGGCCATGTATGGCCGTGCCGGCGTCGACCTGCTTCGC
>CAINEA010000154.1 GCA_903847525.1 uncultured Acetobacteraceae bacterium
AATACGCGCTGGACGACGCGATGTTCACCGCCCCCGCGCACCCGTTCTGGGGCGGCGGCGGCCTGATCGGCGAGGACGGCAAGCTGTATGGTATCGGCTCGCTGATCCTGCAGCAGGGCGACGGCAAGGGCGGGCGGCACGACATGAACATGGTGGTGCCGATCAGCCACCTGACGCCGATCCTGAGCGACCTGCTGACCTATGGCAGGGTCAACCGCCCTGCCCGCCCGTGGCTGGGCATGTATGCGACCGAGCATGACGAGGACATCGTCGTCGGCGGACTCGCCGATGGCGGCCCGGCGGAACAGGCCGGCGTGCACACCGGCGACCGCATCATCGCCATCGGTGAGGACGAGATCACCGATCTCGTCGGCCTGTGGCGGCGGGTCTGGGCCTGCGGCAGCGCCGGCGCGCCGGTGCGGCTGCGGCTGGGGCGCGACAACAGCACCCTGGCGGTGACGGTTCGTTCGGCGGATCGGGCCTCGTTCCTGAAATCGCCGAAGCTACACTGATATGGGGGTTTTGCGCGGGGCGATCGTCCCGGTGACACCGTTTCAGCAGAACTGCACTCTGCTGTGGGATTCCGACACGCTGCAGGCCACCGTCATCGACCCGGGCGGCGACGTCGATCAGATCCTGGCGGCCATCGAGCAGAACAATCTGCGGGTCGAGCGTATCCTGCTGACGCACGGCCACATGGACCATGCCGGCGGCGCGGCCGGACTGAAGCAGGCGCTGGAGGCCGGCGGCGGGGCCGTGCCGATCGAAGGCCCCGACATCCGCGACAAGTTCCTGCTGGATGATCTGGCCGCACAGGCCGCCAAATACGGCATTCCCGGCGCCAGCAACGTCACGCCCGACCGCTGGCTGAGCGAAGGCGAGACCGTGCGCGTCGGCGGCCACGAATTCGCCGTGCTGCACTGCCCCGGCCACACGCCCGGCCATGTGGTGTTCATCAACCACGACCAGCGCCTGGCACTGGTCGGCGACGTGCTGTTCCAGGGATCCGTCGGGCGCAGCGATTTCCCCTATGGCGACGGCGATGCGCTGATCGCCGCCATCGTGGAAAAGCTGCTGCCGCTGGGGGACGAGTACCAGTTCGTCTGCGGCCACGGACCGGGATCGACATTCGGTGCGGAACGGGCCAGCAACCCGTTCCTGCGTGGCGCTACAGTACGCAGCGTGTGATCACGCGGCTTTCCACCAGATCGGCATAGGCGGCGCGCGTGTTCACCAGCCGCTGGCTTTGTGTATGTATCTCGAAGGCCGCCGCGTTGGTGTAGACCTCGACCAGCATGACCCGGCTGTGATCGGGCGTGCCGTCGGTTTCCGGCTGCAGTACGTCGAACTGCTCGCAGCCCGGCTCGTCCGCCTTGGTGCCGGCGGCGTGGGCGTGGATGATCTCGTTGAACTTTGCCCAGGCGCCTGGCTTGAGCTTGAATTCGACGATCAGGGCGACGCGGGCCATGGTTTCCTCCGGTTCGATTGATATGGACCGAGACTAGCGGCTTGCGGCACGCGCGCCTATCCGCCGGGTTGACCGGTACCGGCCGTCCATCCAAGGTATTTGGGCAAAGATACTAGGATGGAAACCAGCATGACGACAGGCCCGCTCGCACGTTTCAAGGTCATCGACCTCACCCGGGTGCGCGCCGGTCCTACCTGCGTGCGCCAGCTCGCCGACTGGGGTGCGGACGTGGTGAAGATCGAGGCGCCGGAGGGCGATTCCGGCCTCGGCGGCGAGCGCCATGGCCCGGATTTTCAGAATTTGCACCGTAACAAGCGCAGCCTGACGCTGAATTTAAAGGCGCCGGAAGGTCTCGAGATTCTTAAGCGCTTGGTCGCCAAAAGCGATGTAATTGTCGAGAATTATCGCCCGGACGTGAAGTTCCGTCTTGGCATCGACTATGAAAGCTTGAAGGCGATCAACCCGCGGCTGGTTTACGCCTCCATCTCCGGCTTCGGCGAGGACGGCCCGTATCGCGACCGCCCGGGCTTTGACCAGATCGCCCAGGGGCTTGGCGGCCTGATGTCCATCACCGGCCTGCCCGGCCAGGGCCCGGTGCGCGTCGGCATCCCCGTCGCCGACCTGACCGCGGGCATCTTCTGCGCCATGGGCATCCTGGTGGCGTTGCTGGAGCGCGAGCAATCCGGCCAGGGCCAATGGGTGAAGAGCAATCTGCTGGCCGCGCAGATCTCGATGCTGGACTTCCAGGCGGCGCGCTGGACGATCGGTCACGAGGTGCCCGAGCAGGCCGGCAACAACCACCCGACCGCCATCCCCACCGGGGTGTTCCAGACCAAGGACGGCTATATCAACATCGCTGCCGCCGGAACCGACATCTACGGGCGCATGTGCAAGGCGATCGGCGCCGAGCATCTGTTCACCGATCCCCGCTACAATAGCGGCAAGGGACGATCGGATAACCGCGACGCGCTGAACGCCGAGATCGAGGCGATCACGGTGCATAAGACCTCCGCCGAATGGATCGAGGCGCTCAATCAGGCCGGCGTGCCGTCCGGCCCGATCTACAAGATGAACGAGGTGTTCGCTGATCCGCAGGTGAAGCACCTGAACATCACCCGCAAGGTGCCGCACAAGGTGCTGGGCGACGTGGAGGTGATCGGCCAGCCGATCGAGCTCAGCCGCACCCCCTGGTCGATCCGCAGCGCCACGCCGGAAGCCGGGGAGCATACCGATGCGGTGCTGGCCGAGCTTGGCTATTCGGCCGAGGAAATCGGCAAGCTGCATACGGGCAAGGTCGTCTGACATGGCCGGAGCGCCGGCGCCGGAAGATTACCAGATCGATATCATTGTGCAGGGCTATCCCGGCAAATCCGTCTGCCATGGCGGCCTGGGCTGGAGCACGATCGCGCTGCTGCGCGGCAATGGCCGCGTGGCGCTGATCGATGTCGGCACCTTCTCCCACCGCAGCAACCTGATCAACGGCCTGGCCCGGCATGGGCTGAAACCGGACGACGTGACGGATGTGGTGCTGACCCATTCGCATCACGATCACTCGATCAACTGGGTGCTGTTTTCCAAGGCGACCGTCTGGATCGGTGCGGAGGAGATGGACTGGGCGATCGAGGAACCCTGGGGCTCCACCCCGGTGCCGGAATTGTACGTGCGCGAGTTGCACGGTTCCGCGCAGAAGAAACTGATCCGCGAGGGCGACGAGGTGCTGCCCGGCATGATCGCCTATACCGCACCCGGCCATACGCCGGGCTGCTTGGTATTCGTGCTTGCCGGCAAGGATCGCGACATCATCTTTACCGGCGATGCCGCCAAGAACCGGGTGGAACTGATCACCCGCGACACGGACATGACCTACGATGCGTCCGTCAGCGCCGTGTCGATCGAGCAGATGTGGACCCTCTGGCGCCGCCGGCCCGGCACCTTGCTGGTGCCCGGCCATGATTTGCCGATGGTACTGGAAGACGACAGACCGGTGTTTGTCGGCAAGCGCGACGCGGCGATCGAGTCCTGGTTCGGCGATACGCTGGACCAGACAACCCATATTGCCCTGACGATCCCCGGACGCTGACGCGCTGGGCGCGGCCCGGGTTTTTATCGGCCTGTTGCCGCTGGCGCGGCCAGGCCGCGGCACGCTATGGTTGTTGCAGATAGGAAGAAATCCGCCGCGGCGGCGGCATGGCCACAGGGGGAGCGCTTGACCAAAACCCGTCCGGAGCCAGGAACCGGTGGCGAGGGACCCGAGGTCGACGCGAATCTGGTCAAGGACCTGGCAAGTTCGCTTGCCTGGGCGTTCCAGAGCATGGTGATCGCCGCGGCCTTCTGCGCCATTACGGTGCTGGGACATGGCGATGTAGAACTGATCGCCACCTCCGCCACCGGCGTGGTTGCCAATGTCAGCAGCGTCGATGTGCCGCTGCTCGGCCTGAAGCTGTTGTTCCCCGCCTTCTGCGCGGTTTCGCCGTGGGTGCTGGTGTCGATCCAGTTCTACCTGTGGATCCAGGCGAACGCGCTGTTGAAGATACCGGGTGGCACGACGGCGAACGGGCTGATGCGCAACCATATCGACATGTGGCCGCTCTCGCTGCTGTCCATTGCTCTGTATGTCCTGGTGCCGGCGACGATCCTGGTGATCTTTTGGAAGATCTCCGCCCTGCGCTATGCCGGCCAGTCCTGGAACCTGAATGTCTGGCAGGTCTGCGTTCTGCTCGCCTTCGCGCTCAGCGCGCTGCTGTCTGCCCTTGCGCAGGGTGTCGACTGGCGCCACCGGCATTTGTTCAAGAGCCGGCTGCGCTTTCGCCTGGTGGGTGGTGTGCTCGGAGCGGCGCTGGTCGTTTGCTTCGCGATCGCTGGATGGCAGGGCCTGCATCGCGGCATGAACCTGCGCAACACCAACCTGGCCGGCGGCGATCTGCGCCGCTACGACCTGACCGGTGCCGATCTGACCGGGGCCGATCTGCGCACCGCGATCCTTTCCGGCGTGCAGTTTGCGAAGGCGACGCTGGAGGAGGCCAATTTGGAATATGCCGATCTGCGCGGCGCCAATCTGGCGGATACGGACTTGCTGCATGCCCGCATGGACAACGCCGATCTGCGCGGCAGCTGCCTGGCCGGTGGCAACCTTGAAGCGGTATCCATCCAGAACGCCGATTTCCGCTATGCCTGGATGCTCGGCGCCTATCTGCAACCGCAGCCGGCCATACGACGGCTGCAACTGAAAGACATCGCCGTCGACAATCCGCCCGCTCCGCCGGAGGAACCGCCCATCAAGGTGGTGCGCCTGGAGGACGCCAAGCTGTGCGGCGCCGAGATCGTCCCCGCCAAATGGGCCAGCGAGGCCGATGTTGGGACGCCCTCGAAATTGGGCGGCCCCTATTATGTCAGCACGGACTGGGACGGGACCAGCATGCCCAAAGGGCTGCAACCCAGCCCCTACCCCGCCGCCAATCAATCGGGCAGCGACCGACGAAGCAGCAACCGCCTTGCCTGCGTCGCACACCTACCGGCGGATGTGCGAAGCCAGCTTGCCCAGGCCTGCGGCGATTATAGCCGGTCCGGCGCTTCTCAATAGTTCCACTGCACCGGTTCGGCCCCGGCTATGTCGGACCGGAAGCTGGCGATCGAGGTTCCGTACAGGCTGCCGAGATACACGGTGCGCAGGTCCGGACCGCCGAAGCCGATGCTGGCGACGTTGCCCAAGGGGCGTAGTCGCCCGGCGTCCAGGCAGCGCCGTTCCATCACCGCGGTCTGGTACTGGTGTTCCGCCTCGGCCACCGCCGCCGCGTCACAATCCTCCAATATCAGCGTGTCCTTGCCGGTTTTCACGTCGACATGGATCACCCGGTTGGAAACGACGCTGACGATCCAAACATCGCCATGAGCATCGAAGGCGAAGCCATCGGGGAATACGCCGGCGCCGAAGGCGCAGACGACTTCCTTCGTGCCGAGCGAGCCGTCCGGGCGGATCGGGAAGCGACTGATGCATCTTCCCATCGTTTCGTTGACATAGAGATGCGTGCCGGTGGGATCGGCGATCGCCTCGTTGGTGTAGCCGATGCCCTCGGCCACGATCCGCGCGCCGCTTGCGTCCTTCATGACGATGAACCCGTCCGCCCAGCCTTTGCGCAGCACCTGGTCGCGCGGATAGATTTTCGTGCTGACGGTAATCCAGGTTCGCCCGGCCCGGTCGTTGCCGACGAAATTGGTTGGCGGCAGCTTCACGCCGTCCACCTCCAGTAATTCCGGCTTCAGGTTGCCGGCCAGATCCATCCGCCACACGCCGCCCTCACGGCCGAGATTGGCGATCAGCACGTCGCGGTTGGCCAGCAGGGCGATGCCGTTCGGCATGAAATCCTCCGGCGCGTCCTTGGCCGCCACCTGCGTGGTGCGTCCATCCGCGTGCACGCAAGCGACACCGTGGCGGTACGAGGTGAAGATGTCGCCGGAGCGTGTCGGCAACACGCATTCCGGCCGGTCCAGGCCGGAACCGATGAAGCTGACTTCTGCCGGCGTGATCGCCTTGACCATCTCTCGTCTCCCTAAAGCCCGTAAAATTCAGATCCGCCGGGCCATGCGCGGATCGAGCAGGTCGCGCACGCCATCGCCCAGCACGTTGATCGACAAGACCATGACCCCCAGGAACAGCCCGGGAAACGTTACGTTCCAGATCGCCAACTGCACGAAATTGCGGCCCTCGGCGATGATGTTGCCCCAGCTTGGCACCTCCGGCGGCGTGCCGACGCCGAGGAAGCCGAGATAGGCCTCGATCAGCACCGCGGAGGCGCAGATATAGGTGGACTGCACGATGATCGGCGCCATCGCGTTCGGCAGCACGTGGCGAAACAGCACCCGCGGCAGGCGGGAACCGCTGGCGACCGCGCCCTGGATGAACACCTGCTCACGGATTGTCAGCACCACCGAGCGCACCAGGCGCACAACGCGCGGGATTTCGGGGATGGTGATGGCCAGGATCACCGTCTGCACGCTGGCGCGGGTCAGGGACAGCATCGCCACGGCCAACAGGATGCCGGGAATCGCCATCAGCCCGTCCATCACCCGCATCACCACCGCATCCAGCCGGCGCAGATAGCCGCCGAGCAGGCCGATCGTGGTGCCGATGACCGTCGCCAGCAGCGAGACGCAGACACCGATCAGCAGCGAAATCTGTCCGCCATACAGCGTGCGGCTGAGCACGTCGCGGCCATAGGCGTCGGTGCCGAACCAGTGCAGGTCCGATGGCGGGCGCAGCCGATGCGCGACGTCGAGTTCGATCGGGTCGTATGGCGCGATCAGCCCGGCGCTGGCCGACAGCAGGACCAGGACCGCGAGCAGAAAGCCGCCGATGTAGATCTTCGGATGCCGCCGGAACCGTCGCATCAATAGCGGATCCGCGGGTCGAGCAGGCCGTAGGCCAGATCGATCGCCAGATTGACCAGCACATAGACCATCGAGGCGACCAGGATCACGCCCTGGATCACCGGATAGTCGCGCTGGGTCACCGCCTCGATCGTCAGTCTTCCGATGCCGGGAATGGCGAAGACGCTTTCGGTGACGACCACGCCGCCGATCAGCAGCGCGATGCCGAGGCCGATGGTGGTAACGATCGGAACCGACGCGTTGCGCAGTGCATGGCGCAACAGCACCGCCCGCTCGTCCAGGCCCTTGGCGCGGGCGGTGCGGATGTAATCCTCGCCCAGAACCTCCCGCATCGTGCTGCGGGTCATCCGCGACAGCAGCGCCATATACACCAGACCCAGTGCCAGGGCCGGCAGGACCAGATGGGACAGGAACGGCCCGATCCCCTGCTCGATCGGCGTGAAGCCCTGCACGGGCAGGATCTTCCACTTGCGGGCGAACTCGAACACCAGCCCATAGCCGATCAGGAACACCGGGCAGGAAAACGCGATCACGGCGAAGCCCATGATCGCGTGGTCCACCCAGGTGCCGACCTTCCAGGCCGCCAGGATGCCGATCGGCACCGCGAGGGACACTGCGAACACCATGGTGAACACCGCCAGCGACAAAGTGGGCTGCATGCGCTGGGCGATCAGGGTGGTGACCTTCACCTTGTTGTAGACCGACACGCCCAGATCGCCCTGCAGCAGGTCGAAGATCCAGGTGAAAAACTGGAGGACCAGCGGCCTGTCGAGCCCCAGGGTGGCGCGAATGCGCTCGATGTCCTCCTGCGTGCCGTTATCCCCGGCGATGATCGCGGCCGGATCGCCGGGGCTGAGGTGCAGCAACAGGAACACCACGAGTGCCACCACCAGCATCACCGGGATCGTTGCCAGCACCCGGCGGATGATGAAGCCCAGCACGGGGTGTTACTGCTTCTCGATGTTCCAGTAGACGGGTTGCCCGGATTCCAGCACGCCCTTGATGTTGGAACGGAAGGCAATCGGCTGGAAGAACTGGCCGTAGGGAATATAGGGCACGGATACATAGCCGCGCGCCTGGATCTTCTCGACCAGTTCGTGCTTCTTCGCGGCGTCGGTCTCGCGCGTCCATGCGGTTACCAGCGGTTCCAGTTCTGGGTCGCACGGCCAGCCGGGGTTGGCCTTGTCACAGCCCGAGCCGAACCAGGTATTGGCCACCGGGCTGGCGGTATCGGGTCCGCCCTGGGTGGTGATGAAGATGTGGTAGCCGCCCTTGTCGATCGGGTCCTTGCGGGCCCGACGAACGGAAATCGTGCTCCAGTCGGCAGATTGCATGTCCACCGCGATGCCGGCCTTGCGCAAAGCCGCGCCCAGAACGGTGACGGCTGCGGCGTATTGCGGACGGTCGGTCGGCAGCAGGAGGACGATCTTCTCCCCCTTGTAGCCGGCTTCCGTCAGCAACTGCTTGGCCTTGGCGTAGTCTGGCTTGCGCATCGGCTCGGACCCGATCTGGGTTTCGTTGGCCGAGTTGCAGAGGAAATAGGCCCCACAGAATTTCAGGTACAGATCGGGATTACCGACCGCGGCCTGCATCACTTCCTCCTGGTTCACCAGATACAGCAGCGCCTGGCGGCCCTTGAAGTTGTCGAAGGGCGGCGCCAGGAAGTTCGGCCGCAGAACGAACTGTACGCCGAGCTTGTCGATGTTCAGCACCTTGATGTCGGAATTTTCCTGCAGCAATTTGATGAAATCGAGCGGCGGTGCCTCGAAATAGTCGATCTCACCGGCCATCAGCGCGGACAGCGTGGTGTTGTTGTCGGGGATGTACAGCCATTCCACCCGATCGAGCTTCACGATTTTGCCGCCCGACATATAATCCGGCGGTTCGCTGCGGGGGATGTAGTTCGCAAACTTCACGAACACCGCCTTGTTGCCGGGCCGCCATTCGTCCCGCTTCATCATGAACGGGCCGGAACCGATCGATTCCGTGATCTGTTCGGTGGCGGGCTTGGAGGCGATGCGCTCGGGCATGATGAAGGCCGGTGTGGCCGGCTTGCCCAGGGTGTCGATCACCAGGCCGTACGGCTCCTTCAGTTTCAGGCGGAACGTCAGGTCGTCGACCACCTCGTAGTCCGCCGTCACCTTGGCCAGCATCTGACCCATCATGTCGCGCACCACCCAGTGCTTCAGCGACGCCACGCAGTCGGCCGCGCGCACCGGCTGGCCATCGTGGAAGGTCATGCCTTTGCGCAGGGTGAAGCTGTAGGTGAGCTTGTCGTCGCTGACGCTGTAGGTATCGACCATCTGCGGCCTGGGCTCGAATTTCGAGTTCAGCGCGAACAGCGTGTCGTAGACAAGATATCCGTAGCGGTTGGTGATATAGGTCGTGGTCCAGGTGGGATCGAGAATCTTCAGATCCGCGTGCACCACCGCGCGCAGCGTCTTGTCCGAGGCCGCCTGCGCGCCGTTCAGGGCCGCGAAGGCCAGCAGGACGCCGGCGATCCGAGCCAGCCAGGTTTTCGCCGGTTTCATGTCGTTCTCCCTGTAGCCGCGGCCCGATCCGGCAGGATCAGACCATCTTGAATTTTGGCAGCGTGACGTCTTCGGTGACCGCGTCGAACACGACCGCGACCGCGGCGCCGACTTTAGCATTGTCGGATGGGCCAACGAGGTTGCTGACCATCACCGGCCCTTCGGCCAGCTTCACGAGGCACACCCGATAGGGCAGATCCCCCTTGAACCCGTCCCAGTAGGCGCGATGGAAATCCACCCAGGATTCCAGCGTGCCCTTGCCGGATACGGTCACCCATTCCTGGTCCGACGACAGGCATTTTGGGCAGACGGGCGAGGCCGGATAGCGCTTGTCGCCGCAGGCCTTGCAGTTCTGCACCGACAGCTTGCCGGCCTTGGCATTGTCCCAGAAGCCCTGGTTGACCGGGTCGATCTTCGGCAGCGGCTTGTTGTAGCTCATCTCGGTTCTCCTCAGCCGCGCGTGTAGATGATGGAACGGGTGCAAGGCGTCGCCTGGACGTATTGCACCACCTCGCAATCCGGGATCTGCCGCGCGCCGCATTCGCCGCGCAACTGGCGCACCGCCTCCACGTTCAGCGCCCAGCCCTGCATGTAGGAGTTGGACAGATGCCCGCCATCGGTGTTCACCGGCAGCTTGTTGCCCAGCTTCAGCGTGCCGCCTTCCACGAAGCTGCCGGACTCGCCCTGCTTGCAAAAGCCGAGGCCTTCGAGGCTGAACAGCACCGTGGGGCTGAAATTGTCATAGCACATCAACCCGTCGATATCGGCGTGACCGACCCCGGCCATGCCATAGGCCTGCTCGCCGGCGGATTTCACCGCGGGGTGCCAGAAATCCATGTCGAAATTGGAGATCGAGGAGCGGGTGAAACTTTCCTGCCCGCCAAAGCCGGAGATCATCACCGGCTTCTTCTTGAAGTCCTTCGCCCGGTCGGCCGTGGTCAGGATCATGCACACCGCGCCGTCGTTGATCAGGCAGTAATCCAGCAGCCGCAGCGGGGCGGTGATGAAGCGGGCGTTCTCGTGGTCGTCGATGCTGATCGGCTTCTGCATCACAGCGTCGGGGTTCAGGCAGGCATGGTGGCGGATGGCGACGGATACTTCGGCGAGCTGGCGCGTAGTGGTGCCGTAGAGCTGCATGTGGCGCTGAAACGCCATTGCGTGGGCCGCGCCCGGGGAGGTGAAGCCGAAAGGGTCCCATACGCCGGGGCTTTCGTCCCCGCCATAGTTCACCCGGCGCGAGCGGCCGATATTGGCGTACATCAGCGCGACGTATTTGCAGTGCCCGGCGGCAAGCGCCGTCGCCGCCTCGATGATGCCGATGCCGGACATCCGGCCATGCGGCGGCAGGGTGAGGGTCCAGCGCGGATCCAGGCCCAGCACCTCGCCCATACGGGCGTAGTAGGGGATGCGGCAGACCACCAGGCCGTCGATCTCGTTCTTGTCGATGCCGCAATCGTTCACCGCGTTGCGGAACGCCTCGGCGGCCAGGCCGTATTCGTCGATATGCGGAAAGTTGCCGTAGGCGGTGTTGCCGACGCCGATCACGGCAGCGGCGTTCTTCAATGACTGCATCGAATTCACTCCCTCGTTTCCATCTTGCTAGAGCATGATCGCCGCCGATAGAAGCGGCCATCATGCTCTAGCCATCTGTTTTGACGTGCAATTCCATCGCTCGGTTTTAGGAACCTCAAGCGATATTGCACTAAATCACCCCGTCTTCCGCCAGACGCTGGACGTCCGACGCGCTCATGCCGAGCAGGTTGGTGAACAGCCAGAGATTATCCTCGCCATAGCCGGGCGCGCCGCGGTCGATCGGGCCGCCGATATAGGCCGGTGTCTTGGTGAACTTCATCGGCAGTTCATAGACCGGCCAGCGACCGATCTTGGTGCCGTTCACCTCGGTTAGCCATTTCAGGTGTTTCAGTTGCGGATCGTGATCGCAGCGGTCCTCGGCGTTCTGGCAGACGCCGGCGGCGACGCCCGCCTTCTGCAGCAGATGCATGCAGGCGACCGCGTCCTGGGTGCGGGTCCAGCCTTCGATCAGCGCGTCCAGCGCGTCCTGGTTGGCCATGCGGTCCGCCAGCGTCGTGAACCGGCGATCCTCCAGCCACGCCCCCTGCCCTGCCGCCTGTGCCAGCGCCCGCCACTCCGCGTCTGTGAAGCAGGCGATGGCAATCCAGCGGTCGTCGCCGATGCAACGATAGGCGCCATGCGGGGCTGCCGGCTTGTACGGGGAACGGTTGCCGAAGCGCTTCCAGCTGCGGCCGTTGGCCGACCAGTCGAGGATCGTTGCGCCGGTCAGGAACAATCCGGACTCGCATTGCGAGGCGTCGATCCACTGTCCTTCGCCGGTGCGGTCGCGGTGATAGAGCGCGCCAAGCAGCGCCAGCGCGTAGCCGTAGGCGCCCATCCAATCCAGATACGAATAGCCCCAGCCGACGGGCATCGCCGGTTCCGGCAGGCCGGACATGTCGCCCTGGCCGCCGAACGCCGCAGCGACCGGACCGACCGTGCGCATCCGGCCATAGGTGCCGAACGTGCCCATGCCGGATTGCTGGATATAGATGATATCCGGGCGGATCTTCTTCATCACGTCATAGCCGAGGCCGAGGCGCGCCAGCACGCCCGGCGAGAAACCCTCGGCCACGATATCGCACATACGCACGAGGTCTTTGGCGATCTGAAGACCCTTGGGGTGGCGGATGTTCAGTGAAATGCCGCGCTTGCCGGCGTTCTTGTTGTTGAACTGCCCGCCCATGTCCGGGTCCTTCACCCCCGGCAGCGGGCCGGTGGCGGTGTCGCGCGCGGCGCGGCCTCCGATCGGCGCCATCGCGGCCAGGCGGGTGTCGGGATTGTCCTTCCATTCCACCTTGTAGCTTTCGGCGCCCATCGCCGCGAGGAAGCGGGTGCCGCCGGCGGAGGCGAGGAACCAGGCGAAGTCGAGGATCTTCACCCCTTGCAACGGAAACGGCTTGCCGTGCAGGGCGGAGAGGTTGGGGTTCTGATCGCCGCGCGGCTGGGCCGGCACGCTGGGTTGGCGTGCCGCCTGCCTCAGCACCGTTTGCGTGTCTTCACCAAGCAGCGGCGCGCGCCTCCCGACCTGCCAACTGGTCGCCGTTGCCAGCCACTTGCTGGTTGGATAGCGGAAGCTGCGGCCGTGCTCGGGGTGATGCACATCGGCGAAGGATTTCCGTTTCAGCCAGTGTTCGTCGATCGCGTTCTCGTGCGGCTTGCGGATCGGTGCCCAGAGCAGGCCGGCATCCTGCGCCTCGCGCCAGGGCATGTCGGCATAGGTCCAGGAACGGACGAAGCGCTGGATGATGTCCAGCATATGGGCGCGGGTTTCGTCGCTGGCGGCCGAGCCCGGCACGTTGCGGGCCTTCAAATCCGCCTCGGGTGGCGGCGGCTGCAGGTCGGCCTGGGCCTCGTATTTGGATAGAAACGGCACGAGGTTGTTCAGGTCGCGCGGGCCGACGCCGTGGGAGATGTACCAGCGGCCGTCCTTGGTGTGACTGATGGCCGGACTGTGGTTCGGGGTTTCGGTCGCGTGCCGGCTGGTCAGGCGCCAGAGCGGCACCCGGCGCATCACCCAGTGCATGATGTCGAGCTCGGGGTTCTTGGAAACCGCCTCATGCACCGCGACCGAGACATCCTGGCCCTGGCCGTTGCGATGGCGGGCGATCAGGGCGGCGATGATCCCGGTGGCCAGTTGCTCGCCGGCGATGTGATAGGCGTGCCAGATCTGCGGCGCGATCGGCGGCGTGTCGTATTCCCAGCCCGGCGCGGGATCGTAGCCGCAATTCATCATCACGCCGCCGAGGGCGAGATGGATCAGGTCCGAGCCCTTGAAATCGGCCCATGGCCCATCGTCACCGAACGGCGTGATCCGGGCGGTTACCAGCTTGGGGAAGCGCGCGTCCAGCGCCGCACGATCCAGGCCGAGCACCTGGTTGAGCGCGCCGCAGCTGGAATCGAGCAGGATGTCCGCGCCATCCAGCAACCCCAGCAATTCATCGCGGGAGGTGGCCTGGTTGAGGTCCAGCACGACGGATTGCTTGTTGCGGTTGTAGTTCCAGAAGAACAGGGACCGCTCCAGGCCCGGCTCGTCGTTCAGGAACGGGCCGATGCGGCGCGTGGCGTTGCCTTCCGGCGGCTCGATCTTGATGACCTCGGCGCCAAGCCCGGCCAGCAGCAGGCCGGCATATTCCGCCCGCTCGTCGGCGATTTCGATCACCCGCAGCCCGGCCAGCATGCCGGGACCGGCATCGCCCAGCATCGGGCCAAGGTCCGTCTTTCCCGGCGTGCCGCCGAGGCCGGCATCCGTTGTCGTATTCATTGTCGTTTTCCCCCTTAGCGTCGTCCGCGGTCTCGGTTCAATCGGTGGGCCGCGTCCGCACCAGGATTGACAGCAGAATTTCGTTCACCTGTTCGGGCGCCTCATAGGCGACCCAGTGGCCGGCGCCCTTGATCAGGTGCAGATCGGCGTCGGGACGCAGTTCGCGCATTACCTTCACCCGTTCGGTCGCGCGCGGATTGGCCGGGGCATCGAACTCGCCCCAGATGCCGTGCACCGGCACGTGCACATGCTC
>CAINEA010000155.1 GCA_903847525.1 uncultured Acetobacteraceae bacterium
CCGTTCAATCGCCCGCAGGTCACTGTCGGCCAACTTGCTCAGGTTCAGATCGCGAAATTGCTTTATGTGTGACCAATCCTTTGGCATCAGATCAGCCCGCGTGATTGTGCGATAAGTCGGTTTGGCTGTGTCATACCCAACCGCGGCGCGGCCGCAGACGGACAATTGCGGTGCCTGGCGATGCAGCGTCTCTTCCCGCAATCCCACGCGCGCCAGCAGCACCACCTTCCCGGTCCTGGGCAACAGCACGCCTGCCAGCAGACCCAGCAGGGTGCTCTTGCCGCTGCCGCTGCGGCCGAGCAGACAATGAGCCGCGAGGCTCCTTGGGCCCATCGCCAGGCAGCCCGTTCCGGCCCGGGGCCACGCGAAGCGCAGCCTCCCCACGCAGACCATCTCGACGGAGGATTGCCGGCTGAACACTGTTTGCGCAACGCGATCCGGCCAGCCAACCGTTGGAGGTCACGCTTGAACTGGCCACCCGGCGTCACGACGCCGGCATCGATGTGCTGCATGTTCGGAAAGGCGAACAGGTCCGTGCCGATCGTCGCGGCCCTATTGGCTTCCTCGCAGTCGAAGACTAGGTCCCGTCGATATCGGCATGGCGAGTCTCCGCCTCCGATGGATCGGGGTGACCCAGATCGAGCGCGGCAGAGGAAAGCTCGACAGAGGCCAGGGCGCAGGAAGCGCCGGGGTCGATCCGGAACACCGCCGCACCCTCCCGCAAACGCGCAACCGCCGCACTCGCGCGGTGTTGCTCGGATGCGATGCGCGTCCTCCGCTCGCCAGCGGCGGGGCTATTTCGAAAGCCGGATGCTGTAGCCCCAACTGTCCAACCGCTCCGGAATGGCGTTGAACGACAGCGAGATACGGCGCTCGCCGCGGTTCTGTGGAACTTCATGCAGAAGATAGCTGGGGAACAGCATCATATCCCCGGCGTTGGCCTGGGGGGTGATCCACTTGCCGCCATTGAATTGCCCAACCTTCGTTTTCGGGCTCTGATTGGTGAACACAAAGTCTGTTCCTCCAATGCCCTTGATGAAAACCGTGTTGGCGGACGGGTGCGAGTGGGTAATGTAGATCACGCCCGATATGAAACTATTGGCATGCGTGTGCATCGCCTGCGCGCCGCCGGTCTCCAGCACGTTGATCCACATTTCCTTGACCGACCAGTTCAGTGTCTCACCGAACAGCAGCGCACCGAATTCCGCGAGCTTGGGAGCGACCAGCTTGGCGATGCGGAAAAACGGCCCCTTCGAACTCGGAATGATCATGCCGGTATGCGTCAGCAGGTCGGACTTGGAGTTCACGTTCCGGGCCGTATCTGCTTGGCTGACGATAGACGCGCGCAGCGCTTCGTCGAGCAATTTCTCGACACGCATGACCGGGGTAGGAAACAGGCCGAAAACCTCGCTCATGCCGCTAGCCTTTCCACATCCAGCCAAGCTGCAGCAGGCCGATCGCGGCGGTCCAGCTGCACAGCGCGCGCGTGGCGATCCGCATCCAGTCCATCCGCAGGGATGCCACCTGGCCCGCGACCAGGGCGTAGCAGGCGGCGACCGTGACGGCGGAGCCGAATACCGCGATCAGGCTTCCCTCCTCACCCGCCGTGGCGCCAAGACCGTGCAGCAGACCCAACACGCCCGAAACGGCCAGCAACAGGGACCGTGAAGCCCCAAGATTGGCCGCGGCCGCAACCCCCAGCAAGACCGCCGCGACCAGTTCCGCGCCCATCAGCATCCGCGACGCGGGCATCGCCAGACCGGCCAGCCCGCCCAGCAGCCAGGCCACCGGCAGCAGGACCACCACCCAGCGCGCGCGCAACGGACCCAACAGGCCGCCCCAGGCGGCCAAGGCGAGAACCGGCAGCAGATCTCCCGGACTGAGAAACGGATGGGCCAATCCGTCATAGAGCGGGCCAAAGCCGGTCGATATCAGATGCGCCGATGCTGCCCGCGGCGCGAGCAGGCCCGCGAACAGAACCCCGGCGATCACCCGGCCACGGGTCCGCCGTTCGCTCACGCCAGCGACATCCACAGGAACACCGGCCCGGCGCAGGCAATCGCCGCTCCCGCGCCGCGCAGGGCCATGCGCCCGGCGGGCCAGCGATGGATCAGTCCGACGCTGATGCCGGTGGCGTGCAACAGACCGGTCGCGGTCACGAAGCCCAGGCTGTACAGCAAAGGCGCGGCATCGTCGGGCAATTCCGAACCATGGGCATGGCCGTGGAAAATGGCGAACACGCCGACGATGGTCATCGACAGCCAGATCGGCGGGCAGGCCTCGGCGAACACCATCGCCCCCAGCACCAGCGCAGATAAAGCGATGCCGATCTCGGTGCCGGGCAGCGGCACGCCCAGAAGGCCCAGCAGGCCGCCGAACGCCATCACGACGGGAAAGGTTATCGGCAACAGCCAGATCGCCGGCGCGCCGAGCTGCGCGCCCCACAGACCCACCGCCACCATGGCCAGCACATGATCGAGGCCGGAAATCGGGTGCAGCAGCCCATCGATCAGACCCCCGGTCTGACCGTCTGCCGAATGCGCCCAGGCATCGCCCACCGACCCAGCCAGTTGCGCGACCACCAGCAGCGCCAGGAGCATGACGGGCTTCAACGCAACCCAAATTTCCTGAGATCGGATGGATGGTTTCATTACAGTGCTCCTAAAATGGTTGCGGTCCGTCCGATCGTCCAGAAAGCGCCCAGGCCACCGACGATGTAGGCGGGCACCGCGGCGCTCCAGCCGGCGAGATGGATCTGCAGCTGCCGCCCGGCGCGCGCCAGCAGAGCCAGCAGCAGGATGAACCCAAGCTGCCCGGCCTCCACCCCGATATTGAAGCCCAGCAGGGCCCACGGCAGCTCGACGCGCGGCAGACCGGCATCGGTCAGCGCCGTCGCGAAGCCGAAGCCATGCAGCAGGCCGAAGGCGAAGGCCACGACGTAGGGACGATCCCGGGTCAGGCTCGGCTCGTTGCGCCAGGCCTTCAGCATTTCCGGTCCCAGGAACAGGATGCTCAGCGCCACCGTGGCGTTCACCGCAGCAACCGGCGGCGTGACCATGCCGAGCGTGGTGGCGGCGAGTGTCAGGCTGTGGGCGATGGTGAATGCGGTAATGGTCTTCACCAGCATCCAGCGCCAGCCGACGATCCAAACCAGCCCAAGCACGAACAGCAGATGATCCACACCCATCACGATGTGGTCCGCGCCCAGCGCGACATAGGCAAACACCAGGCCGGCCCAGGCTTGCAATCCCTCCCGCGGCCCGCTCGCCAGCGTCACCACGGGATGGGCGGGGGTCAGCGTGTAGGTCTGGATGTCTCCGTCGAGCCGGCTGACCCGAAACATCACCGCCGATGTCTTGGTGCCGATGCCGGCAAAGCCGATGCGGCCCGCGAATCCGGGATCGGCACAGAGCAGTTCCGGCGGCCTGTATTGGCATTGCCGCGGAAACATCGGCCGGAGCGAGGACGTGTCCTCGCTGGGCGCGAGTGTCCATTGAGCGAAGAAATCGTTCGGCCGAACCTCCCGCAGATCCATCACCGCCATCGACGGCTCATGTGCTCTCGCACCGGTGGCCGTGCCAACCAGACAAACCATGACCGCCAACAGCATCGCGCCGGCCAAACGCCACGGGAACGCGGGCTTCCGAGTCACGGCAGATCCTCGCGGCGGATCTTATAGCCGGCTTCCAGTTCGTTCACCGCCTTGACGGCGAGTTGACGGCGGCGCTCCTCCATCCAGGCCAGTTCCAGATTGGATCGCAGCGCGGTGAAATCTGCGGGCTCCCCAGGATGCACGGCATCCACGCGAACCAGGTGCCAGCCCACCTTGGATTTCACGGCTATCCAGGTGCGGACCGGCATGGCGACCACCGCATCCGCGAAGGGTCCCCCGAACACCTCGCTCAGCGCCGCGGCCGAACGGCCCGCGAACACGCGGGCGCGAACCCGCAAATCCTCCGGCTCACGGCCCGCCTCTATATCGGCCAGATACCCATGCGCTTTCTGTTCGGCGTTCTCGCCCGGAATCGAAACCTCGAAGAAATCGTAGCGGATGGGGGTATCGTAGGCGGCGCGCCGGGCCTCGAACCACGCCTTCAATTCGGCATCGGTAGGGGGAGTGACCGTAACGCGCCCGAATACCAGCAGGCGCATTTTCTGCGCCACGCGTTCGCGGATCATCTCATCGCCGCTGTCCAGCTTCAGCGCCAGCGCTTCGCGAAACAGAATTTCGTTTCGGATCCAATTAAGCGAGACGCGCCGGTATTCTTCGCTGGTCGGCGTCCGCCCCTCAAGGCTGGTGAATTCCTCGGTCAATTGCTGGCGAAGCTCTGGCGTCACCCGAATGGTCTTCGCGGCGTTGTCCGTGATGTCGGCAAAATGGCTGAGGACGAAGATGGCCGCGCCGATGAACATGAAATGCAACAATGGCTCACGCAGAATGGTCGATATCCATCCACGCGGGGGTTGCCGAACCACAACCGGATCACGGTCCAGAACCACGCTATCAAAATCCACTCTTCAGCTCCGTCGGACCTTCTGCCCCAAGGTCATATTCTCTGGATGGCGTTTCGCGAGCCGGGCCTGTCGAACGGAACAGGTCCCGCCAAAGTAAAGGGCGCCGTGCGAGCCGCACGACGCCCGGTTTAGCAAGCAGCGATCATCAGGCGCGGCGACGCACCGCGCCGGCGAGGCCGAGCAGGCCAGCACCGAACACGATCAGGCTGGCGGGTTCCGGAACCGCGAACGTGGTGACAAGGCCGGTCTGGTCGCCGAAGCCAAGCAGCGTATCGGTCCGGGCGGTGACCACACCCGCGGGGTTGGAACCGTCCGTGAAGTCAAGATACAGCGGCGCGGCCGTGTCCGCGCCGGTAGCGGTCACATCCAGCAGCAGATCGCTGCCGAGTTTCGGGTTGTAGCGGAACGAGTGGGTGAAGTGGATCGTCAACTCGCCATTCGACAGCGCCGGCAGGGCGCCCGAGAACACGACGACCTTATCGGCGCCGATGTTGGAGGCGAGAGCGGAGGACAGATTGGTGAAGTCCGGCGTGGTGGACAGCGTCAGCGTGTAGATGCCGGTGGCTACGTCGCCCTGCAGACCCGCATACTGGCTGGCATAGAAGGTGATGCCCAGGATGTCGCGTCCACCGGTGGCGCCGAGCTGCGCGAAATCATAGGCCTGTTGATACTCCCCACCCCATACGGACGGATCGCTGCCAAACGGAAGGGTCGTTCCCGTCCCGGGAACCGCAGGCGCTCCGACCGTGACCATTTCGGCGCGGGCTTGGCCGGCAACAACGCCAGCCAGGGCAATAGCCAATCCAAGAGTATGAAGCTTCGCCATTACAATATTCCCTATCAGATGAGGTTCATGATCCGAAACTGGATGTTTCGAACAAGATGTCCGCCCAAGGCAGCCTGAACGCAGCCGGCTACCCGCTGAAGCATATCGTCACGTTTAGCTGGCTGCTCGGGCTTCATCAATCACGGGAGCGGCAATGAGCGTGATCTCCACAGAAAGTTCACAAATTGTCAGGCTTTTTTCCAGGCGCATTTCCACCTATTGCCATGCGGGCAAGAGATAGGCTTCAACACGATCCCGGTACCGCGATTTCCTATGCCGCAAGGACGCGGAACCCGATGCAATTCAGGGTTCAGAGTTTCAGGACGCGGCGTATCCGACCACCTTGGTGAATTGAGAACAGATGATGACGATGGCGACATCCCGGCTCGGTATGGTTTTATTCGGTATTATGATCCTGCTGCCGCAATGCCGTGCCGCCAAGGCATGGGAGGTGT
The DNA here is from genome assembly GCA_903847525.1 of uncultured Acetobacteraceae bacterium. GTDB lineage: Bacteria > Pseudomonadota > Alphaproteobacteria > Acetobacterales > Acetobacteraceae > PALSA-911. The sequence continues at coordinate 5,797 of CAINEA010000155.1, forward strand.
ACGATCACTCCACCCCCTACGACACTGAAATCGTATCCAGCAACCCGCACAGGGTGGAAATCACCTTCACCGACCCTGTGGCATTCAAGGACGCGTCGATGATCGATGCGGCAGGTCATGATATTCCGGTCCGTTTCGGCATTCCGGAAGACGACACGCTGGACATGCTGGTCTGGCTGCCCGACGACCTGGGGCCCGGTAGCTATACGCTGAGTTGGTATGTGTACGTTACCTCGCATGGCCACCCGGACAGCGGCGAAATCCGCTTTACGATCAAGGCGCCCTGATCGCCTTCGGGATGGCGCTACCGAAGGTGGGCCAGCAGATCGGCGGCGTCTGAACGATCCGGTGCCGCACGGTCCAGATCGGCCAGCAGCCGCCGGGCCTGGCCGATGTCCCGGCCGGCAAGGCTGCGCGCCATGGCCAACAATGGAAAATAGGCCGGATCGAAATCCGGGCTTATCCGCAGGATCGCCAGCAGCTCGGGGGCAACGCGGGCGATGGGGTCGCGGGCGTCGGAAGCGGCCATGGCGGATTTTCCGACTTCCAGGAAACGGTCCCGTGCCCGCCAATAGGCAGCCAGCCGGTCCGGCAGTTCGCCGACGTCGGCGCTACTTTTGCGCAGAACCTGTGCGGGCACCGGATGCAACTGGCCGAGGAATTCCATCAGCCGGTTAACCGGTTTCTCCTGATCGACATACACCATGCCTGGCGCCAGGAAGGTGATCACCGGATGATCGTCGGTGTTGATTTCTCCCGGCCCGGCGAAGGCCGCGAGCCCCGCTGCATCGGATATAAATCCACCGAACAGGCTTAGATCGTCGGTAAAGCCAACGCCGGAGAGAGCTTGGCGCAGATCGTTGTCGCGCATATGTCCCTCCACCCAACCGGGACCGTATCGTAACGGATCATCCTGCCCGATCAACGCGATCAGCGGGGTCTCCAATCCGAAATTGGCCATGTAGGCGGAGGCATTTGGAAATGCCTGCAGGAAACTTCGCAGAATCACCCGCAGGGTGGGCAGATCCAACTGATGCAGCGGCAGCCACTGACAGAACACGCCACCGGGAGCGAGGCGTTGGCGCACGGCATCGAAATGCTCGCGCGTGTAAAGCGTGCCGGAACCATCGAGCGATGGATGATACAGATCGGCCACGATCACGTCATAGCGGTCGGGGGTGGCGCGCACGAAGCGGCGGGCGTCGGCGACGTGCAGGGTCAGCCGCGGGCTTGCCGCCAGGGCTCCGGCGGATTTTTCAAAATCGCGCAGCACCGAGAGTATTTCCGGCACCAGTTCCACACCGTCCGTCTGCAGCCCGGGATACCCCGCCGCCGCCGCAACGGTCGTTCCGGTACCCAGCCCCAGAAACAACGCTCGCTTGGGATCTGGATGCAGCAACAGGGGCAACAACGCCTGGCGGCGGTCAAGGCGCGCGGTGGCCGTGCCGCCCATGCGGAAATGGCTGTTCACCTGCAGCCTGCGCTCGCCGCCCTGGTCCTGTATCACGGCCACGCTGGCCATCACGCCATCGACCTGTTCCACCAGCAGACCACCCGGGGGTATGCTGGTGAACTGCAACCGGCCTGGCCAGACAATCAGGGCCAGCGCCGCCAAGGCCGGCAGACCGGCAGCGGCGCGCAGGAACCAGCCGGACGGCCACGCCAATAGTGCATAGCCGATCGCGACGGCGGCCAGGCAGGACTTGGCACCAAATGCCGGCAAAAGGATCAAACCAAACAGAACAGGCGCGGCCGCCGCACCCAGCGTGTTCCAGCCAACCGCCATCCCCAGGCCGCGGCCCTGCCGGGTGAACAACTGGCCCAGATGGCTGAACAACGCCCCCATCGCCACGCTCGGCGGCAGAAACACCGCCGCGCCGAGAACCGCCTCGGCGCCAACGCCGCCGGCAAGGGTCGCGGGCAGGACCTGCCGCAACGCTGCCAGCAGGATGTCGGCGCCGAACAGCATGGCCGTTCCCAGCCAGCACACCGCGGACGCGGCTACCAACCAGGCGTTCAGCAGGCTTGAAGCGGGGCGCCCCTGCCGGAGGCGAGCATAGATCGCGCCGCCCAATGCCGTGCCCAACAGATATACCGCCAGCAGAACGGCGAACGTATAAACCGTGTTCTCCATCAGCTGGCTCAAGACGCGAACCACCAGGACCTCGTAACCGATCCCGAGAAATCCGGTGACGAACAAGGTTGCGAGTATCCGCAGCCCGGTTAGGCCGGATGCCATGGCCGCTGGCGGCGTCACGGAGCCCTGGGCCCGCGGTTGTTCGCGCCAGGCAAAAGCGGCGGCAGCGCAGATCGCATTGACACCAGCCAGCACGACAAGCGTCGCAGTGAAACCAAGAATGGGTGCAATCACGAACGTCGACAGCAAGGTACCGGCCATCGCCCCGAAGGTATTGGCGGCATAGGCTGCGCCAACCGTCGTTGTCCCGGGCCGTATCCGGTCGAGCACGGCGACCAAGGCGGGTAACGTCGCGCCCATGGCAAAGGTTGCCGGCAGCAAAGCCAGGAAGGCGGTGCCGAAGGCGACGGCCCAATGGGCGAAGGCCGATGGATCCGGCCCCAACAGGGCGGGAATCAGATGGCCGAGCCAAGGCAAGAGGCCGGTCTGCGCCAAGGCCCATACCGCGATCGCGGCTTCCAACCCGGCGTACCAGAGAGCGGGGGTCCCGCTACGCCCGATGCGTCCACCCAGGATGAAACTACCGAGCGCGACACCGCCAAAAAAACCCATGACCACGCAAAGCGCCGCCACGATCTCATGCCCGAGCGCCAGGCCAAGCATTCGTGTCCATGTCAGTTCATAGCCCAACCCGGCGAAGCCAGACAGGCATGTGACCGCATAGAGCCCCAAGGTCCCTCGGCAACGCCCGGAATGCGCCATATCATTCGGCAAGGAGGCTTGGTCCATGGTCAACGGAAAAAAGGAAGGCTCCTGTGAGCCTTCCTTTCCCGATAGCATCGCAATCACACATGTATCATCGCAGCCATAGACCCATCCTGCCCCGCGTCCGCGGGGCAGGTTGTGGCATCAGAGCGGCGACAGACCGGCGAGGGTGCGGGCCTTGTTCGTGTTGGTCTCCACCAGAAGCGGCGCATTGCCATGCGTGCGAATGAAGATCGGGTTCATATAGGCCCACAGCTCGGACCAGCCGCGGATATCCGCATCAACCTTCTTGCTGCCGCCGATAACGATGTGCGACGGGCAAGCGGCATCGCTGCAGGGGATGTTGTTGCGCAGGGTATCGAGCAGCGGGTTACCGGCGGCATCGGTCGCATTCAGGATACCGGCGGGCAGGTTGGTGGCGCGGCCGCGGACATACTGCGGACCGGTCACATTGTGGATGATGTAGCTGGCCGTGACCTTCTGGCCTACCTGCGTCCATGTGGCGCTGCCGAAGCTGGCCGCGATCGCCGTGGTCGGGTTGGACGCCGCCGCCGAGCCGATCAGACCTTTGTAGTTCGGGCTGCTCGGATCCACCACGCCGGTTACCTGACCGGTGATCAGATCGAGATGGTCAAGCTTCGGCTTGTTCAGCGGCACGTCCGGCAGGCCGGCCGATTTCAGCACCGGGTTCGGGAAGCTGTAGGGGCTGTTGTTCGTCGCACCCGAAGCCGGCAGCGTTACCGTCAGCGTGACTTTTACATCGCTGCCGGAATTGACCGCCAGGGTCCGGCCCATGCCGACCGGCGTACCAACGCAGGCATTGGCCACCCATTCGCAGGCGGTAAAGGACAGATCGTTGGTGATCAGGTCACCCTGCACCGAAAACACGTCGCCGGTGCGGATCGCGTTCACCACGGCCTGCGGTGTCACGGCCCCGGTCACGCTCACCCACTGCTTCTGGTATTCGCCCGGGAAGAAGTCCGCGGTCGATTCCTTCTGCGTCGGCGCGAAGATGCCGCGGTTATGGAAGTCGGAGCTGGCGAAGAAGAACCAGTTGCGGCCCTCGCCCAGCATCGCATCCCACAGGCCGCCGACCGCTGCGGCGTAGATGCCGGTGCCGCCATACGTGCCGCCGCCGACAGCGCCCGTGCCGTAGCTGCCACGGCCGTGATCGGCCTGGTGACCGGGCTGGCTCTCAAAGCCCACCGCCACGGTCGGGGCGGCGTTGTTGTAGTCGCGGAAGCTCTCAACGTTGAAGCCGTTGTTGCCGGCCGGGTTGAAAGGCCCCGCGCGCTCCACGTGCGCCGGAATATAGTAGCTGGACAGAGGATAGTTGTCCTGCAGCCACTTCGCGCCGACCACCGATTTCTGATGCGCGCCGATGCCCTTGCTGGTGTCGTAGCTGCCGGTCACCGATACGCTGGTCCCAGGGACGCCGGGCACGGTGTTGGTGCCGGTGTTGGAGATCTTGCCGGCCCAGTTGTATGGGGCAGCGGCGCCGCCGGTCATGTCGCCGTCGGCGCGGTCCCACAGATACTCGAACTGGGCCACGGCGTTGGCATTGCCATGGCGCGACAGGCTCGCCGGGATCTGACCGTTGACCACGGTCACTTCGGAATGTTCATGGCCGGGAACGATCTGCTCCACGCCCTCGAACATCAGCTTGCCGGTGGAGCGGCTCAGCGCCTCGATCTGCGCATATTCGAATTCGGCGATATTCTGCCAGCGCCACATCGCGTTGTGCTTCACGCCGTCGCGGCCGGTAGCGGTGGTCGTGTCGCCCTTGAACGTCACGCCCTCGGCATCGTAGGCGTGATACAGATGATCGCCAGCGTCCGCCGGGGCGGTCGCCGCGGGGGACAGATGGCCGGTCGAATCACCCGCGGGGAAATCGTCGAACTTGCAGTCGCGATAGCTGTTGCCGCCATGGTCGGTCTGCACCAGCCAGTCGAGGCCAAAGGTCACCGAGCCGGCCGTCATCATACGTTGAACCGACGACGTGCCGTCGGAGCAGGTGGTGTGATTATGAAAATCGCCGCTGACGTAACGGGTCTGCGCATCGGCGGTCTGTGCCATGATGCAGGCGATGGCAGCGGTCGACACGCTGCTCAGCAGCCAGCGGTATCTCGAACTCTTCAACATTGTGCAGCTCCGAATATCTGTTCAAATTGACGGACGTTTCCCGAACGCCTGAGGGTTCAGTGCCATTTACCGCCGGACTTGAACAGTTACGTGGCAGAGAAGATTCCGTGACGGTAGCCGTCGTAACGGGTTTGAAATCGAAAAGACGCAGAACATTCACAAAAACATATTCCTTTCATGATGAACCAACTTCCAGCCCCGGGTGAAGCCGGCGCGGGCTTCACGCTGCTCGAGGTGCTGATCGCCTTTGTGATCGCCAGCCTGGCACTCGGCGTGGTCTTCGGCGCCGGCCTGGAGTCGCTTCGCGGCGTCGCGATAGCCTCCCGCTATGAACAGGCCGTGTCGCGCGCCCGTTCCCATCTTGACGCCGCCGGCGCCCGCCTGGTGATACGCGATGAACAGGGCGACGACGGCAGCGGCTTTCGTTGGCACGAGACGATCCGGGCGGTCGAGACATCGCGCCTGCATGAGGGCAGCACCCCGGCTACCCGCTTCGGCGCTCCGGCCACCCTTACGCTCTACGCCATAACCGCCCGCATCACCTGGCGCGACGGCAAATCCGCCCGCGAAGTACGGCTGGACACCTCACGCCTCGGAGCCGCCGCGGCCGATGCCTGGTCCGGGACACAGCTGGAAACCGAGGCTCCCGCGATACCGGAAGATTAGGCGGGACGTCATGCGGCGGTTGTCGCGAACCCCCGGCACAGCCCCCCAGCACAGCCCCCCAGCACAGCGCTGGTGGCGCCGGATGATAATTACCGCTATCGGGCGGCCATGCGCAGGGCAACGGAACACGGGTTCACACTGCTCGAGATCCTCGTGGTGCTCGTGGTGCTGGGAATTTTGCTGGCGACCCTGACACAGGGCATGCGGTTCGGCGTGCAGGCATCGGAAAAGCAGGCGCGCTCGCTGCAATTGGTCACCGACCTCGATGCGGTGGACCGGACATTGCGCCAATTGATCGAACGCATGAAGCCCGGCGGCTTTACCGGCAAGCCACCTTTTTTTGTCGGTGAAGCCCGGCTCTTGTCGTTCACCAGCGATCTGCCCGAAGCCTTCTCCCTGTCAGCCCGAGAGGCGGACATCACGCTCGCCGTCAACGCGGCGCGCCAGCTCCGGCTGTTCTGGGAGCCGCATCTGACCGCGCGAAACGGCCGCGCGCCGGCGCCAGCCTCCACCGTGCTGCTGGAAGGGGTGGATCATATCGAACTAAGCTACTGGGGCACGGATGGCGTCGTGCCCGGATGGCAAACGCATTGGCAGTCCCAGGCCTTGCCCGGGCTTATCCGGCTGCGCATCGTGTTCGTGCCCGGCAGCGGGCGCCTGTTTCCGGATTTCGTCATTGCTCCCAAACGGGACAGGATACGGCCATGAGCCAGGCCGGCCAGCGCGGCTTCGCGTTGCTGATCGTGCTCGCGACCCTGGGCCCCCTGGCGCTCCTGGTCTCACAGTTCATTGCCGCCGGCCGCACGGAAGTGATCCTATCGGGGCATCTCCGAGCCAATGCGGCCACACAAGCCGCGGCCGATGGCGCGGTTCATGAAGCCATCCTGCGCCTGTTGCAGGGGCGTTGGCTACCAGACGGCTCCGAGCGGAGACTGCGCATCGCCGGCACAAATATCCGCATCCGGTTCGAGAACGAGGCGTTGCTGCTAAACCCGAACTACACGAACGTGGAGGCGATGCGCGCGCTGCTGGTCCAAATCGGCGTTGAACCCACGCTCGCTGCAAGCATCGCGCGGGCGATCATCGACTGGCGGTCCGGTAGCGCGGAGTCGGTATCGGGCGGCATGAAGTTCGATCAATACCGCGCGGCCGGACTGTCCTACGTGCCAACCAGTCAACCGTTCGAAACGATTGACGAGATCGCGCTGGTGGTGGGGATGACACCTGACATTCTGGCGCGGATCCGGCCGTTCGTGTCCGTCTACAGCTCCAGCGACGGGATGGTCGTCAGAATCACCGCGACGGCGACGAATGCCGAGGCTCGGTCTTTCCGCCAGTCGGTGGTCATGTTGAACGGTGAAGCGAAATCACCGCAGGCAGCCTTCCGGATACTGACATGGTCCGCCGCCCCTCGCTGATCTGCCTTGCTGAGAAGCGGCAGAGATGTTCGCCTCTATATCGACCGCCCACACGGCCGGGCGTTGGTCGGCCTCGGTGAGCGCGCCCGGGCAAATCTCGCGCATGCAGCCGGCTGCCCGCGGGGAGCCGTCGTTGGTCAGCGCGAGTTGTATGCTTCCAACTGCGTCTGTACGGTATAGGCGGCCTCATTGAGTTCGATGCTGTTCATCAGAGACTTCGGCAATACAAGCTCCCGCGACGGGGGCCGGCTGTTTCATGTTCGCAGGGACAATGATCAGGAGATGGGTTTACCCGCTCAACCGATTGTCCCCGGCGCCGCCTTGCGGCGCGGGCGCCGCAACAGGGCGCGAACCTCGCGCAGATCGAACGCCCCGGTCAGTTGCCCCGCGAGCACGTAAGCGCCCAGCCCCAGGCTCACCAGCGCCGCCAGCGCCACATACTTAACGCCGCGCACGCCGGGCGCGATCGCGAACAGCGGTCCCTGCGCCAGCGCCAGCGTCGCGGCCATGGCAGCGGCGGCAAGGCCCATGCGCGGCAGCCGATGCAGCAGCCCGGCATCTGGAACCAACTGGCCCTGCTTATGCAGCACCCAGGCCAGCCACACGCAGTTGAAAATCGCCGCGATGGACGTCGCCAGTGCCGGGCCGATATGGCGAAGCGGCACCATGAACGCCACATTCAATGCCAGATTCAGCGCCACCGCCGACATACCGATCTTCACCGGCTTGGCCGTGTCCCCGCGCGCGAAGAACGCCGGCGCCAGCACCTTCACCGCAACGAACGCTGGCAGCCCCAGGGCATACGCCGCCAGCGCCTGCGCGGACAAACGCGCGGCCTCCATATCGAACGCCCCGCGCCCGAACAGCACCCAGACGATCGGAAACGCCGAAATCGCCAGCGCCAGAGCCGCCGGGACGGTCAGGAACAATGCGAACTCCAACGCCCGGTTCAGCGTGGTGATCGCGCCCTCAGCCTCCCCCGCACGCACCTGGCGCGCCAGCATCGGCAGCAGCGCCGTGCCCACCGCGGTGCCGATCACGCCCAACGGCAATTGCTGGATACGATCCGCGTAATACAGCAACGCCACCGTGCCCGGTGGCAACAGGCTGGCGATGATCACGTCCACCGCCAGGTTCAACTGCGTCACCCCGGCTCCAACCAGCCCGGGCGCCATCTTGCGGAACAGCTCATGCATCTGCGGCGTCAGCCGCGGGCGCGGAATGCGAATGCGCATCCCCGCCCGCCGCACCGCCCAGACCAGCAAGGCCAGCTGCGCGACCCCCGACACCGACACGCCCCAGGCCAGCGCATAGCCGGCATTGGCGACATACGGCGTCAGCCCCAGCATCGCGGCAATCGAAAACACGTTGAACAGCACCGGCGCCGCCGCGGCTGCAGCGAACCGGTCCAACCCGTTCAGCACGCCGGAAAACAACGCCGTCAGGCAGATCAGAAACAAATATGGAAAGGTGATCCGCGTCAGGTTCACCGCCAGATCGAACTTCTCCGGATTGGCCGAAAATCCCGGTGCAAGCACCAGCATCACCTGCGGCATAAACACCATGCCCGCAATGGTCAGCCCGCCCAGCCAGAACGCCATTACGGAAGCCGCCTCCTCGGCAAAGCGATTGGCCGCCTCCTTGCCCTCCGCCTGCAACATCCCGGTGAACGACGGCACGAAAGCGGCGTTGAACGCCCCCTCGCCAAACAATCTCCGAAATAAATTCGGCAGCTTCAATGCGACAAAAAACGCGTCCGCCACCGGCCCCGCCCCCAGCATCGCGGCAATCAACATGTCCCTGGCGAACCCCAGCACCCGGCTGGCCATCGTCCAGACCCCAACCGTCACCACCCCCCGCAGCATCGAACTCATGGCCTTGGTTCCTGTGGTGGGGCTGGTGGAAGAAAGATTGGGGCTTTGCCCCAAACCCCAGGAGGGGCGCTGCCCC
>CAINEA010000156.1 GCA_903847525.1 uncultured Acetobacteraceae bacterium
AATGCTGCCGGCCAGTTCCGCATGCTCGATCGTGGAGGCCTGGATCGCGCGCATTTCGCTGACCTGCGTCTGGCCGGCCGCGTCCCGCGCCGTGATCGCGCCGTCGAAGGCGGCGTAGGTGCTATCCGACAGCAATGGCCGCAGCGTTGCCCGGTCGCCCTTGGCGAACGCGTCGACGATGATGCGGAAGGCCTGCTCGGCACCGTTCAGGAAGGCGGTGGGATCGAAGCCGGGATCGGTCGCGTGCATGCTCGCGAGCGTCTGACCGATGGGGCTATTCGGATCCGGCAGCACGCGCGCAACTGGCTGCAAAGCGGGCTCGGTCCGGCCCTCGATCACCGGGTTTGCAGGCGCCACCTGCGGCTGATAGGCCGCGGGAGGACGCTCATATCCGGTCCGCCGCCCCAGGATGCTGCGCAGCCGCAACACAAGAAACGCCGCGATCATGCCGAACAGGATCAGGTCTATCGGAAATCCGCCGTCCATATTTCGCTCTCCATTAAGTCTATAGACATAGGGGGCTGACGCTTCCCAGACAACACGAGACACAATATGCGAAAGGGCAAACTCTTTTCCGGGGTCGCTGGCCTGCTTTCCTGCAAGTGATTCTTCTGATTCTTCCCGGCACCCCTAGGCCAGGGATTGCCGGGCCTCGGCCCTCTCGCTATTTCCCGGTCATGATCCTGCTCCGTCACGGCCAGAGCGAATTCAATCTGCATTTCTCCGCCACCAGGGTGGACCCCGGCATCATTGACCCGCGGTTGACCCCGCTCGGCCACGAGCAGGCGCGGGAAGCGGCCGAGGCGCTGCGCCACCAGGGTATCCGGCGCATCATCACCTCGCCCTACACCCGCGCGTTGCAAACCGCCGAGCCGGCAGCCCGCGCGCTTAATGTGCCGGTGATGATCCATCCCGTGGTGCGCGAGCGCTATAAGTTCGCCTGCGACATCGGCAGCCCGCGCATCGAACTGGAGCGCGACTGGCCGCATCGGGACTTTTCCGGCATCGACGAGGTCTGGTGGCCGGCGATCGAAGAACCCGCGGCCTCGATCATCGACCGCGCCCGGCTGTTCCGCGCGGAGATGTCGGCGCTGCACGACTGGTCCGACACGCTGGTGGTCAGCCATTGGGGATTCATCCTGTCGATGACCGGCAGCAGCGTGATGAACGGCCAGTGGCTTCGCTGCGACCCGACCCAGCCACCGCCGGCGGAGATCAGCTGGCGCGCCTGAAAAGCCGCGTCGCTTCTCCCGCCCGACACCGTGTTGTCACGCAACTCATTGCGTCATGGATGGCGCTCGACCGGTATCCGTGCTACCCGGCCCGCTCATTCCGTCGGTTTTTCCACGCCGCCGGCTTCTTCCAGGCTTCCAGCGATACACGGAGAACACAATGTCCGACTTACCGAATGGCCAACAGCCCGGCGCCCCGGCCGGCACGCCCCAAGCCCCCCAGGCCGGTACCCAGACGCCGCCGCTGGTTGTCAACATCCAGTATGTGAAGGACCTGTCGTTCGAGGTTCCGGGCGCGCCGGGGATCTTTACCCAACTGAAGGCAAACCCTGCCGTCAACATCAACCTGGACGTCCAGGCCCGCCGCATCACGGACGGCCAGGACGTGTTCGAGGTGTCGCTGGTCATCCGTGCCGAGGCGCATGAGCCGCCGGCCGCCGCCGGCGCGCCGCCGGCCAGCACCACGGCGGTGTTCGTCGCCGAACTGACCTATTCCGGCGTGTTCACCCTCAGCAACCTGCCTGAGAACGCGGTGGAGCCGGTGCTGTTGGTGGAATGCCCGCGCATCCTGTTTCCGTTCGCCCGCAACATCCTGGCTGAAGTGACCCGCGATGGCGGCTTCCCGCCGGTGCTGCTGCAGCCGATCGACTTCGTGGCCCTTTGGCAAAGCCGCCGCACCACCGCGACCGTCCCCGGCCAGCCGGGAGTGGCTCCCCCTACCCTGAACAGCTAAGCCGTTAAGCCGTCTCGAAAGATGCCGAAAACGGGATGAAAACGCACCCGTTCGGAACACTGCCGCCCGTGTCCACCCTCACCCTGGGTGGCGGCGGGATCGGCATGCTCTGGGGCGAGACGACCGAGGCCGAATGCATCGCCGTGGTCCAGGACGCGGTCGCTGCGGGAATCAACTTGCTCGATCTTGCGCCACGCTATGGCGATGGCAAGGCCGAGCAGATCGTCGGGGCGGCCTTCGACGGCAAGTTGCCCGACGGCGTGCGGGTTACCAGCAAGTGCAATCTCGGCGCCACGCCGCCGGCCTCGATCGAGGCGGTCTTGCGCGCCTCGATCGAGGCCAGCCTGCAGCGGTTGCGCCTGTCGAAGCTGGATATCTTCTTCCTGCACTCCAATGTCGTGCCCGAAGACCTGGCGAACTCGGCGAACCCCGAGGGAGGGACTCGGATGACCGCCTATCCGGTGTTCGTCGATCACGTCCGCCCACTTTTCGAGAGTTTCGTTCGGGAAGGCCTGATCGGCACATGGGGTCTAACCGGGATCGGCCACCCCGACACCATCATCCGCCTGCTGAACGAAGCCCCTCGCCCGGCCGCGGTACAGTGCATCGCCAATCTGCTGGACAGTCCAGGTGGGCTCAAATTCTTCGACGGCCCGGCCAAGCCCCGCGAGGTGATTGCAGCGGCACGGGCCAACGACGTTGGCGTCATGGGCATTCGCGCCGTGCAGGCCGGCGCCCTGGCGACGGCGATTGACCGCCCGCTTCCGGAAGGCCATCCAGAGGTCCGCGACTATGCCCGCGCTGCCGGCTTCCGCGCGATCTGCGCCGAGCTTGGCGAAAGCCCCGCCGTGATCGCCCATCGCTACGCGCTGGGCGTGAACATCGACACGCTGGTGCTAGGCGTGAAGAACCGTGCCGAACTCGCCGAATGCGTCGCCGCCGCCGAGGCCGGCCCACTGCCTCCCGACCTGGTCGCCCGCATCGACGCTTCGGTGGACCGTTTCGCGAAAATTTGAAGCCGCTGACCTGCCGGATCGTTGGCATGCGGGTTACCCCGGCTGGCCTGGAGCATGCTCCAGGAATAGGTTCCAATGGACGGCCTTATCCACTCAGATGATGCCATCTGAATGGATGCGACTCTGTATCCGCGAAGACAGGCGTCTGCATCGCGGCAAAGGGCCGCTCGTCGGGCATCCGAACGTCAGTTGCAAGCCTAGATGATAGGACACCTGTTGGTGACAGACTGAGACTGCAATCCGTCGCCAGCGGACGCCAGAACGTGCCAGTTCTCCGACAGATGGCAAACTGCATCGACATTGAAGCCAATCGTGTCCTTGCCGCCGATCGTGTTTGCCGGCTGCCCGGGCACAGACGCTGCCTGATGGAATGCCTCGACGCCAATGTGAAAGCTCTCGCCGAACTGACGCCACAACGCAGCTCCAAAAAACCAAAAGTCCCTATCGCCAGAGCCCGGCAGAGTGCTGGTGCCGGCCGAGGACGCGTATGTGTCCTGAGAGGACAGATTTATCTCCCAATGCTAATATTGGGCGGGTTCGGGGTCATCCATGCGAAACGGGGAAACGGGGAATGGAGGCGCAGCAGCAAACGCCAGCGTGCCAAAAGCCATGACCAAGTATTTTCGATTTAGCAATGGCCTCGAAGAATTCGCCCGCTCCTGATTCGAAGCGACAGCGTAGTTGAACCAGCCGAGGCTACTTGCCCTGAAGCAGATCCATAAACGGCGGAAACGTGAGCAGGAAACCCACGGCGAGAAGCGCGAATGCCGCCACGTTGACCTTGCCTATGGCTACCGTCCGCATCCGCCACATGCCGTTCAGCGCGAACCACGAAACCAGCCAGATGAGGATTGCGACGGTCGTCACACCCGACAAGGTTCCGGTCGGATTATAGAAGTTCAGCAGCTTGCCGATCGCGTCGGACGCGTCAGCCGCCAAGGCCAGGATTCCAACGGCCGCACAGCCGATGCCTGCGGCAAGAATAGCGGCAGCGCCAGGCCCATTGGGGATAGCTTCCTCGGTTCCGCCAACGTTGATGCGGGTTTGTGGCGCGCTCATTTTTCACCTTCTATCAGGATGATCACCGGACCGCCGCGAACCGGCGCGTACTTGTTTAAGAAGGCGCCGAAGGCACCGGCAATGCCCGTCGCGATGAAGGCCGCCGTCGCGAAACCGAGCACGGCCCGGCGCATATTTCGCGGCCGGGTGATGGCGTTCCGGTATTTAAGCGTAACATACGCAACCATCGTCATCGCGATCGGAGCCAGCCACGATACATGCTCCTTCCATTCCATGCCGACATTGTGCCACTCCGACGTTTTTCCGCTAGAAAGCAGTAGACGCCGCGGATAGTCCGACAAATCGGCAAGGCCCGCGGGAGGAACCGCACGGTACCAGGGGTAGACGATATAGGCGCCTGAGAACACGGTCAGCCATGCCAGAATCACCATGGCGACGAGGTAGATGTTCAGCAGGGTCTGGCCCTGGCCGCCAGACTGCTGCGGCGCCGATGAGAGGGACATTCGGTAGAGCTCCGCGAGTGCTCCCGAAAACGCCAGCATGAACAGGGCGCCAAACCCCATGCCGTGCAGAACGGTCACAAGATCACGAATGGAAATCTCCACCTGACTCTCCTTGTATTGCCTGATCCGCAGCGGCGAGTCAGTCGATTGATGCCGCCTTTTACTAACGCTAATCAATACCAACTTTCGATCACAGTGAAGCTGATCCAAATCAATACCGGAGGGAACGGTTTCCTGCGGTGTCGGCTCTAGCTTGAAAGCGCTCCCGCCGATTATGCTCGAACCTTCGGCCAGCGATAGACGAGGCTGTCGGACAGATTCACCATCGGCACTCGTTAACCGCTTCTAATAGTATTTCGCACAGATGAACCGGACGCATGGAACACCAAGACCTCCTTGCTGGCTTCATCCACCTGCACGTCCTGCAGCACGCACAAACCCTACCGGGCAACCGAGTATGAATTGAGAACGCTTGCCGTAGGCAAGCGGCGCATCGTGGAGTTCGCGGGCGAAGCACTCAAAGTGCCGCCGGCGAGTGGGCCGGGCAATGAACCGCGCCGCGGCGAAAGGTCGCCTGCGTGAGGTGTTCACTGCGTTCCTGAAGCTCGGTCTCTCGTCGTTTGACGGGCCAGTCGCACATCCCGGCTATTTCTGCGACGAACTGGTGGTGTGGCGGAAATGGATCGACGAAGCGGGCTACGATGATCTCGTTGCCATGCGTCAGTTCTTACCGGGGTCGGGATCGCACTGGCGGCAATTGCGATCGTCGCCATCACCCCAGTTCGCTCGGACAGATCCCGGCGATAGCGCTCGGCGCGCTGGCCGGACTGCGCCTTTGCCGAGGCGATGGGATGCATATTTCAGGGCCGCGACGGTTCCCGGTTTCCTGGCTAGGCGGCTTTGTCGCCCTTGTCCTGTTCGTCGACCTGCTGTTCCTGCCACGTTCGCGCGCGGCAGGAACCGACCGCCCTGAGGTTGCCCTCGCGCCCATCTTGCCTGGGCGCTCAATTCCGGCTACTGCATCTCCCATGGTATCTGCTGCGCCCCGTATGAACCGGCCCGATCGCGTTTCCGCGACCCTCGGCGCGCGCCTGCTCCTCGACCTCCGGCTTCGACTTACCCGCCCCTGGGCGTGAAGCCGCGCGACTGACGCCGGCATCGCTCAGGGGGAACCCTGAACCCTCGCGTTCGCGCGCTGTTCCGGCTAAGTCACCGCCAAACAAGTCACAGCCAATGTACCCTGGCAAAATACCACCGAGGACGACCCACATGAACATTATTCACCCCAGTTTCGGTAAGCTGGACGATAACCGCATCATCATTTTCGACACCACTCTGCGCGACGGCGAGCAATCGCCGGGCTTCTCGATGAACCTGGCGGAAAAGATCCGCATGGCCGAGGCGCTGACCGAACTGGGCATCGACGTGATGGAGGCCGGTTTCGCCATCGCCTCCCCCGGCGACTTCGAAAGCGTCAAGGCGATTGCGGAAAGCGTCGGCCAGCGTGACGACACGCCCGTCATCGCCAGCTTGGCCCGTGCCGGCCAGATGGACGTGCTGCGCGCTGCGGAAGCGCTGAAATCGGCAAAACGCCGGCGCATCCATATTGTTATCGCCACCTCCGAGCTGCACATGAAGGTCAAGCTGCGCCTGACGCCCGAGGAGGTGATCCAGGCGACCGTAGACAGCGTCACCCTGGCCCGCCAGCACGCCGATGACGTGGAATGGTCGGCCGAGGACGCGACGCGCAGTGACCAGGACTTCCTGTGCCGCGTAGTCGAGGCCGCGATACGTGCCGGCGCCACCACGATCAACCTGCCCGATACCGTCGGCTACGCGATGCCCGACGATATCGCCGCGATGTACCGCAATATCCTGGAACGGGTGCCAGGGGCGGATCAGATCGTCCTGTCCACACATAATCACAATGATCTGGGCATGGGCGTGGCCAATACGCTGGCCGCGATCCGGGCCGGCGCCAGACAGGTGGAATCGACCATCAACGGCATCGGCGAACGCGCCGGCAACGCCTCCCTGGAGGAAGTCGTGATGGCGATCCGCACGCGCCACGACGTCATGCCCTTCAGCAACAACATCAAGACCACCAGCCTGCTGAGGGTTTCCAAGTTGCTGTCGACCATCACCGGGTTCGACGTGCAGCCGAACAAGGCGATCGTCGGGCGCAACGCCTTCGCGCATGAGGCCGGCATCCACCAGGACGGCGTGCTGAAGGACGCGGCCACCTACGAGATCATGACCCCGGAGAGCGTAGGCTGGCAGAAGAACAGCCTGGTCCTGGGCAAGCATTCCGGCCGCGCCGCGTTCCGCGACAAGTTGAACACGCTCGGCTACTCGATCGGCGACAACCAACTGAACGACGCGTTCCGGCGCTTCAAGGATTTGGCCGACCGCAAGAAGATCGTCTACGACGAGGATATCGTGGCCCTGGTGGATGACGAGGTAATGCGCGACCATGAACGGGTACGCTTTGTCTCGCTCGATCTGCACGCCGGGTCCAAGGCGCCGCCGCAGGCGGAACTGGAACTGGAAGTGGACGGCGTGGTACACAAGGCCTCATCCTCCGGCGACGGCCCGGTAGACGCGACCTTCGCCGCCATCCGCAAGATATTCCCGCACGAAGCCAATCTGGTGCTGTTCTCCGTCGGCGCCGTCACCGAGGGCACCGACGCCCAGGCCAAGACCACCGTGCGGCTGGAGGAAAAGGGCAAGATGGTCGATGGCCAGGGGGCGGATACCGATACCATCGTGGCCTCCGCGCGCGCCTATGTGCACGCGCTGAACAAACTGCTGGTCAAGCGAGATCGCACGGAACCGGCGGCACTGTCGGCCTAATCCGACCGATCGTCCCGCAACTGGACGGAGGGCCCTCGCAATTGCGAGGGCCCTTTCACATTGGCGTTAGAACAAGGCGGTTTTGGGCGGTCCGCACACCTGCGGATAAAGCAGACCGCTACCGACGGGTCAGCTCGTACATAAAGTCCTGTGCCGGTGCGGCGGACATCGCCGGTCCGGTCATTATACAGCAGGCGGGCTCCACCGGCGTCAGTGGCGAGGTCCGCAGAATTCGCCGTTGGGCGAACGTGTCGCTTTCAAGCGGATCGGGCTGGTTGCCAGGTTGTTGCCGGCCGCCTTCGACCGAACCGCCGGCGGGAAGGAACTCCACGCCGACGATGCTGAGCGGCACGGTCGCCGGCAATCCCAGTGCATCCAGCACCGCAAGAATGTTCGCCAGGCGAAAAACCTGACGTGCGTACTCCGCCGGGCCGCCTTCATCAGCGCTCACCGGATTGGCCAGCAAATGTTTGAGCAGAATGTTGCGGAAGGAACTCCCGTCGGCCTGCGGCACCTGTGCGAAGAGCAGGAACGCGATGGTCGTGTGTGGGCGGCCGTTGCCAACGATCTGGCCATGCAACACAGGCTTGGCATAGCCGGCGGTCGCCACAAGAACGGGGGGCAGTGGCGGGTCGGTCCGGCCGAGTGGGATGCGAGGCCGCCATTGCGCAACAACCGCCAGCGCCGGAGCCGGGTGTTGCAGACCCGCCAGACGCAAGGGACGGCCAAACCGGGCATGCGCCAGGCACCAAAACGCCGTACCGACCGATCCGGCCGTGACCATCGCCTGGGTGACGTGCCCGACCCGGAATTCATACGTCCATAGGCCGAACAACTCCGGCGCCTTGGGGTCCACGCCCGGGGGCAAGGGCAGCACGAAGCGGTTCGGTTGATCTGTCGATGCGATCAGCGGCGCCATCGTCTCGGCGCCGTCCTCATCGATCGGCTGTCCGGGGGCGATCAGCCGAATCGTTTCCGGATCGAGCGGCAGAACCGGGTCTTCCGGCGGCGCGGCCGCCAGGAACCGGCGGTCCGTGTACAGCAATGGATCTGGCGCATAGGCCAGCACCCGGGCAAAGATCGCCAAGCCAATTGGCGGCGGCGCCGCAAACTCCACCCACAGGCGGCGGTCGCGCGGGCCCGTGCTGGCGTAAGCGGTCCCCGGCACATAGGGGGAAAGCGCGAAGCCGGCCGAAACCGGCTCCGGCACCGCGGCGGGCGGTACCGCCAGCGGCAGGCGGATCGCAACCTGCGGACTGTCCACATCGAATGGCCCCGCGGGTCCCGCGACCGTGCCGTGCAGCCAGACCGGCGGCCGTTCGGTCAACCCATCGGCAGCATCCGGTACCGCCGGATCGATTGCGTGCACGAACAGGATGCGGGTGCGGGTGCGGTCGGATACGCCGGTCAAGGCGTCCGCGCTGGCGCTGCGCGGGATCTGGATATCGCCGAGCACGACGACTGGCCCGGTGGTATCCTGGGTCCGTGCTTCCAGCGTGCCGTTCTGCAGGCCATCCCAGGTCCAATCGCGCTGGATCACCGCCTGATAGATCAGCGACCATTTCGCTAGAAGTTCCGCAGCCGAGGCAAATGTGATGCGTGATCCATCCGGTGCGATCTGGTGCTTGAAGCCTCCCGAGCAACCAAAGACCACGCGCTCGCCGGGTGCTGCGTGCAATGTCAGGCCGTCGGACAGCAGGTTCAGCTGCTTGGCCAGACGTTGCATGATTCCGGCAACAACGTCCCCCGATGCCACCGGACGAAAGAAGAACGCCTGCAGTGCCGGCGATCCATCCAACGGCGTGGCAAATAGTTCCGGTTCGGCGATGGCCGACGCGCGTAGGTTGAGCTTTGATGTCATGCCGATGGTCGGCGGGCTTCGAGCGGGGTCAGCGAAGCTGCCGAAATACCCGGGTGGCCCGTCGCCGACCGGGGTAATTACCACGCGAACGTCGCGCGCCCGCGGCAACAGCAGGAGCTTCGCTTCGGCCGGACCGGCGCTGGCCAAGGTAGCGATCTCCGGCACGTCCTGCCAGGCAATGTCGATCTGCAGCGGCGGCGTGTCCGCAACGACCTCCTGCGGTGTCAGTGTCCGCCCGCTTGGCAGCGCCGGCAGTACCGGCAAGTCGCGGGTGGCGCGGTAGACCGTGAGGAACCGGCCATCGGCGGTGATATCGTCGGCGGTGTCGCCGGCGAGCGCGCGCACCTCCACCCGCAATTCCACCTGCCGGACGTCCGGATCGGGCAGTCCAATGGCAATCTGGGTGTTCTTCGCGGGCGGGGCGGGCGGAGGCGTGCCGTCCGGCGCATAACCCAGCTGGGCCAGCAGCGCATCGGCGCCATAACGGGGGGTCATCAGCGCCTCGGGGTAGCCAAGGCGCGGACGCGTCAGCGCGATGCCGGCGGCCTCGCCCGCTGGCCCGGTCGCCGCGAGCGTGAAAGCCTTCGGCGGCACGTGGCGCGAGAAGGTCAGCGTGGCCCGCTGCGCCGCGGTCTCTGCCGCCGGCTTCTGCGACGGGTCCGGCCCGCCGCCGGGGAGGTCGGCCAGCCGGACCCGGAACTGGTACGTGGTGCCGTACAGCAGCCGTGGTGCACCGGGCACATCCACCGCCGCGAACGCCGATTTCGTCGGTGCAGTGGATTTACCCGCCGCCACGCCACCAGCCAACAGGCGCGGCAAATCGTCGCGCACACCGAGCTGGATGCCCCGCCATTGGGCGAAATAGAGCGGCAGCCAGAACTGCGCGGCGCCGTTCAACGCGCTCGGCGTCGGCTCCACCGCCAGTTCCCCGGCGAACGCCACCAGCCTTCCGGCATAGGCGGGGGGCACCGTCGCGGCGGCGGTCATCAGGCTGGTCCAGCCGGCATTGCTGCCGCCGGGCTCGCCTTCCGTTGGCACGCGCACATCGACCCGGTAGCCAAGCACGCCGATCGGCGTTTCCAGCGGCGGCGACACGGGCGAACCGAGCGAGATCGCGATCTGCCGGTTGTGCCATTCGGCAACCTGCTCATCGTCCCAGCCGATCTGGATACCGGCTTCCGACCCGGGTGCGACGCCGGTGTCGTCGCCGCCGGTCGCTGTGTCGACGCTGTCGGGCTGGCGCACGTGCACGCGACGGGCGAAGCCGTCGGCAAATGCTTCGGCTTCCTGGAAGGCTCGGTCGAGCGCACCCTGGTCTGGCGTTACCGGCGGCGCGGCGGGATTGGTGACCGGGAACAGCACCGCGCTGAACAGCGGGCGCGACGCGGTCAGCGGCGGAAGGAAGCTCGCATAGCACTTCACCGCGTCGGGCGTCGCCGACCAGGCGGCGGACAGTCCGCTGCCGCCATCCTCGGCCATGGGACTGACGAACAGCCAGCCGCCGTCCGGCAGCGGTCCGCTCGGCAGGGTGAAATCCCAGATCAGCCCCATCGCGCGAGCCAGCGCGGGGTTTCGCAAAGCGTAGGAGATCACCTGGCCCCAGCTTACGGTACGCGCCGGCGGCGGTGGCAGCGGCAGCGTCGGCTGGCGGTCGCGCAGCGCACAGCGGTAATCGTCGGGCGTGGCAGCGAACGCCGAGAGCGTCGCGCCAGGCGGCAACAGATCGGTGTAGCTTGCCGGCAGCGGCTTCATCACCTGCGCCCGGGTCGGCGGCGCCATTCCGGGCGCGGTCTGGTCGACCACGTCGAATTTTGTTCCCAATGCGGTTAATAGCGCCGCCGCCTGTGACAAATCTGGCGGTGTCACCGTCGGACCGGTCAGCGTGGTGGTGGCCAGCGTGTCTGTGCCAGCAGCGAGTATCACCTGCAAGGCAAGGGGGGTGCCGGCAAAGGACGCGCTGGCGCCCCCGAACAGCGGCTGGGTCGGGTCCCCGCTCGGCAGCAGCAAGACGCTGCCCGATAGCTTGGCGCCATCCCAGCCTTTGGCGAAGGTGAGCAGGGCCAGGCGAAGTTGATTGAGTGCCATGATGCGCTTCCTTACGGCAGAAAATCGGTCAGCGCCGCGCCGGTGACGATCTCGCGGAATGGCCAGGAACCGGTCCAGTCCACATGCACCACCCAACACACGCTGATATGGATGCCGACGGCGATTTCAGCCTCCAGCGTGACCTCGGTTTCTTTGACCAGCTCGATCGGGTCGAGCGGCGGCGGAAGCGGCACCTTCACGCCGACCCCGAGCCCGGCCGACAGGGTGATCGACGCGCTAGCCAGCCCGCCCAGAACGTCCACCTCGGCGGTGCCGCTCAGCACCACCATCAGGATGAACGGGTCCTGCGTGGTGTCGATACGAACCGCGAGGGTGATGGTCGCGCTGCCCGAGGCGATCGCCAGATCGATACCGAGGCCAGCGCCGATGCCCGCCTGCATCTCTACCCCGAGCTGATCGGTAGCCCCCAGCGCGATCAGTCCGTTGCCGGCGAGCGGGGAAACCAGCCAGGTAAACGGGTCCTGCTCGGTGCCGACACCGACGGAAAAATGCAGCTTGCGGGCCAGCACATCGATGTCGAAGCCCATGTCCAGCGCGATGTCCTGCAGGAAGCCGAAGCCCAGCGGCAGTGTCGGCAGACCGAAGCTCTCGCGGATCTTCAGCGTGGAGCCGGAGAAGTCCACGCTGAACGGGGGCTTGTCGCCACCCGGCAGGAACTGAGCGACCGTCTCAATGCCCTTCAGTATCTCGGTAACCAGCGCCAGCGCGTCGCCGTAATAGACCTTTATCTCTGACAGCCCCGGCCCCTCGCCCTCGCGGGCCGTCAATTTGCCGGTGACGGCAACGAGCGCATCGGGCGCGCCGAAACCGTCGATCGTCAGCATGAAGCTCAAGTTGTCGATGGTGATCGCCCAGCGCTTGCCGGGCGGCGCCGTTGCATCCAGCGTGAGGGTGACGATGCTCTGGGGCACCCCGGACACGCCGAGGATTTTCGCCGTGGCGGTGCCCAGCAGAACCTTGATCGGCCCGAGCGGCAGCAGGAGGGTGGGCGGAATGGTCAGAGGCTGCGTGACCACCAACGGATTGGTTTGCAGCCCGTCCGCCTTCGGCACCAGCCCGGTCAACTGCGACAGTTGCAGCAGAGAACCGAGGTTCGGCAGCAATCCGGGAATGCCGAGCAGCGATCCGATATCCGCCAGACCGGGCACATTGCGGGGCTTCAGCGGCAACGGATCGCCGTCTACCAGCGTCGGGTGCTCCAGCAGCACCTTCTGCGTGCCGGTCGCCTGCAGCAGCCCGTAGGTAGTGGCCGGTTCCTGACCGGCGGCGAGAAAGCCGAGGTCATCGGGCTCCAGCATGTGCCAGGTCGCGGGAGCGGCGATCAGTCGGACCAGCGGCACCGGCAGCATCGGATCGACTGGGGCCGGCGCAGGATCGGTGGACCGACGACGCGTAACGCTCCAGGCACCGTCGCGCGGCAGATGCGGCGTACCCCGCAAGGCAATGCCGATATTGGGTGACTGTGCCCCGACTGGCTGGATCGCGCGCACATCGATCGAAGTCAGACTGAAGCCGAACCCGGTAGAGGCGATCACCACATCGGCAGCAATGGTCCCCGCGGCCCGCGCGGCGTTCAGCGCATCGACCCGCTGCAGCACGGCCGATGCCTCCTCCAGCGTCGGCGCTCCCGCCACCGCAAGCCGCAAATAGCCGACCATGCCGCGCGAGGCCAACACACCACTTGGCGGATCAGTCACGACGATGCCGTGAGCGCCCGGCCCGGTGTCGGTCAGCAGGACCACATCTGCGTCGAACAGGACCGGGCGGTACGCGCCGTGCCCCACCACGAAGATATTGTCGCCACCGCTCGGGCGGATGTTGCGCACGTTGCGCACATCCAGCACCGCGCCGAACTCGACGGCCGGTGTCGTGCCGTAACGGAAGGCAGGCACGTTGCGGGCGCGCCAACCGGTGTTGTTGCGGGCGACATAGCCAGCAGCATCGCGTTCGAACACAGTGGCGTCCACAACTGGAATGCGCCACGGCAGCATGTAGGATTGCGCCTCGACCAATTCGTACGAGGTGCGGCCGGCGAAGACGTGAAAGCGCGCCTGGTCGATGCCCGATCCGTCGGTCGGATTAGCCCAGGTGGAGATCATGC
Source organism: uncultured Acetobacteraceae bacterium (assembly GCA_903847525.1). Taxonomy (GTDB): domain Bacteria; phylum Pseudomonadota; class Alphaproteobacteria; order Acetobacterales; family Acetobacteraceae; genus PALSA-911. Next base: position 13,426 of record CAINEA010000156.1, read on the forward strand.
TGGCGCCGTAGCCCGAAAAATCGATCCGGCTAACCGGCACCGCCCCGGTCGATCCAACAGCGGTTCCCTGGCCGTCGAACTGATGATTCCACAAATTGGCGATGACCGGATCCAGCATCGCCTGGGCATATGCATCGGACGCCGCCGACCGGCCGGGCATAGAGGGCGGCCGATTGCTGAAGGGCCTCACCCGTGCAGTCAGGCGCAACTGCGCGCCAGCCTGCATGCCGGGGAAGCTGGCATCCACCGCTTCCATGGCCGGCTTCAGGATCGTGTTCGGTCCCTCGACCAGGCCGCTGGTGTTGACCGTCGCCGTCAGCCCGAAGGGCAGGGTGAAGTTGGCAGCCAGGTCCACCCCATTGGCATAGTCATTGCGCAATGCCGCCAGGGCGGCCAAGGGTTCAACTGGCCGCAGCGTCTTGCTGGGGGTCGCGAGGCCGACCGGATTACCGTCGCTGGCGGCGAACGGCGTGAACCAGGTGCGCGGGGCGGCAACAATCTCCCCGGTCGTTGCGTCACGCTGAGTATCGGCGATTACAGCTTCCCAGGAGATATGCGGCATGGTGAAGACACCGATCTGATCGCCCAGCAATTCCCAGGTCTGGCCATTGATCTGGCCGAGACCGGTGGACTGGCGGCGGCGCGGAATGAACACGCCCAACTGGTCCGCCCGGCCAGAGACATCCAGCAGCAACACCGGCGGTGGGGCCAGCGTATCCTGGTTCGCGGTCGGTGGTAGCAATGTGAAGCCTAGCCCAACCGATGTCGCATCGGCCCATCCGATTTCCGTCAGCAGCCCGGATGACGGGCTTTGATGTGTCAGCGGATCGTCGCTGGAGGCGTAGGGATCCGGTAGGGTGGGCATCAGGTCGGTCAGCACTTGGCCAGCAATCAGTAGCCCGGCCTGCGCCTCGGCGCCGTTCAATGCCATCATCCCCCACAGCCAGACGATGCCCGACGTTCGCAATAGTGCGTTTTCAATCGCGAATACCTCGACCCGCGGCGGCGGCACGGCGATGCCCGGCTGTAGCGGTCGCGGCAGGCCGAACACTGTCAGAGTGGTGCCCGCCGCGGTACGCTCTACGCCATAGTCAAATAACATCTGGCTAACCTGGGGCAGGACGCCAGCAACCGTTAGCGGCCGGTCCAGTGCCGCCTCCAGTGAGGCACCGAGGATCCATCCCTGTTCGACCGATGCACTCATCGCCAGCACCAAAACGGCGCCGGCAGGAATACTGAAGACAAGACGCGTCGGGCGTGGCTGCGGCCCAGGAGCGGTCCATAGGGTATAGGTGTCGATAAAGGCACGCTGTCGGATCACCGCACGCGCGCCCAGTGTGCCCTGCTGTGCGAGCAGCAGCGTGGTGCCTAACCGGACGCTGCTGCCGTCCCGCCAGATGGCAGCAAGCCCCTCAGACACCAGTATGCATGGCACGCCGCCGGACGCGGCTGCGGCCAGGGCGTCCGGCGTCGTCTGCGCGACCGGCAGTCGGTACTGGCCCACCAGCACGCTGGCGCGTCCCCGTATCGTGTCACCGGACGCGACGAAAGCGGCAGGCGTGGTGCTGGCGTAGGTAAACACCATCTCACCCGGCGGTGCATCCCAGCTGGTGGCGATGGAACCGCCGCCCAACGCCATGCCGGTACCGCAGGTGGTTACCTGCGCGTCGGTCAGTTCCACGTCAGCGACCCCCGCGGGCGGCAGAGAAAAGCCGATCGCTGTCGGCAGCACCACCGTGGTCGCCGTGCCGTCATTGCTGAGACCGCCGGAAGCAGTAGACGCAGCAGGCACCAGCGACACCCCGAGGGTTGCCAACGGATCGATCAGGATATCGTTGCCGATCGGCACATGGATGATCGCTCCAGGAATGGTCAGTGTCAGGCTCTGGAAAGCAATGCCCATGAAGCCATTGGCCGGTGCCTGCACATCGAACAGATTGGCCGTGAACCAGATGCTGCCCGGACCATAGGTAAAGATCCGAACCCCACCGCCGGTCTGGCTGGTGCGTATCGCATTTAAATACCCGACCGCCGATCCGCCTGCCCCTCGGCGGATCGCGATGAACGGGATTGGAGCGAACGTAAGCATCTGCCCCGCCAGTCCGTTGTCGCCGGGCGCCGTTGTAGCGCTCAGCACCATTCCACGTGCCGACGGTGGAATGCCGAGCATCGGCATCTCGGCTGCGCCGGCATGCAGGAACGCGTTCGGCGGCAATGAAACATCCTGCGGCGGCCGTCCGAGCGCCTGGACATCTGTTCCCGGCAAATTCGGTAGCGCCAACTGAGACCGACGCGGGTCAGCCAAGGCCTGGCGAACAAGGGTCTCAAAAATCATCGTCTGCCCCCTGAGCAAGTCTTGGCCGCACACGTTGTTTGGCCGATGTTTCCCGAAACGGCCATCCATTCGTTTTCGCCGAGCCAACTATTGCTGTCATTTCATTAAATATCGATACAATATTTCGTATGGAAAACACCTCCACATAGACACGCGCGCCGTTATCGCGGCTTTCGATAAGCCCCACGAATCTACGAGACTTCGTCACTAGGATTGGTTGTGTCCCCGTTGGTGGTGTAGGAGCGGTGGGTAAGTCGCCCGCCGGATCGCCCGGCGCGTGTCTGGCGTAGGCGGGCGACTTATCCACGGCGGTGGCCACCGTGGTGTTCCTGGGTAGGGTTGGTTGTCGAGACCATGACCTGAACCGGGAGGACCCCACGATGACCGAGGATAAGATTGCCCTTCGCGCGCTTTTAGAACAGGGCTCCGACGCGACATTCCTGCGCGAGATGATCGGCTTCGCGGCCGAGCGATTGATGCAACTGGAGACCGAGGGTCTTTGCGGGGGGCACATGGTGAGCGCAGCGAGGCCCGGCGCAACCAGCGCAATGGGTATCGTGACCGAGACTGGGAAACCCGGGCTGGCACGGCGGAACTGCGAATTCCCAAGCTGCGCCGCGGTGCCTACTTTCCCGGCTTCCTCGAGCCCCGGCAGATGGCCGAGAAAGCGCTGGCGGCGGTGATCCAGGAGGCCTACATCCAGGGTATCTCAACCCGCCCGATCGAGGGTGACTGGCCGTATGTCTGGCTCGATGCGACCTACGTCAAAGCCCGCCGTGACCATCACATTGTCTCGGTCGCGGTGATCGTCGCCGTTGGCGTCAACACCGACGGTCGCCGCGAAGTGCTTGGAATGACCGTGGGGCACAGCGAGGCCGAACCGTTCTGGGTGGAGTTCCTGCGCGGCCTGGCCCGGCGCGGACTGCGCGGCGTGAAGCTGGTGACCTCGGATGCGCATGAAGGACTGAAGGCCGCCATCACGAAGATCTTCAGTGCCCCCTGGCAAAGATGTCGCGTTCACTTCATGCGCAATGCCCTGGCGTATGCTGGCAAGACCCAGCGCCGCCTCGTCTCGGCGTGGGTCGGCACCGCTTTTGCTCAGGACTCTGTCCAGCGAGCCCGCTACATGACGCTGGAAACCATCGTGCCTTTGAGCGATGATCCAATCATCGGTATGCCAGCGCTGGCAAACTGACTGGCAATGGACCCTGCTCAGGAACAACGCTCCGACCCTACGCCAGGGGACACGATCGATCCGTCTATAGCTAAGGGCCCACTCCGATGTTTGAGGATGCCCTTTGCAGTCTTGTTATCTCTGTTCGGTAAAGGAGGCTCCAGGCCCCTGGACCCCCACCAAAGGCTCGCCTTTGGAAACATTTCATTGTTTTGATGTGAAACGGGGGCTACCCGGACCTCGCAAGATCCGTGTAGCCCCCGTTTCACATCAAAACCAACTAGAGGGTTCTAAGGGC
>CAINEA010000157.1 GCA_903847525.1 uncultured Acetobacteraceae bacterium
AAATATGTCGGCAATCAGTATGGTCAGGATCTGCCGAATGCCTACCTGATCCGGGGCTATATGACATCGGACATGGTGCTGGGCTACACGCTGCCCATCCTGAAGGATCGCAAGATCGATTTCCGGCTGTTCTTGAACAACGTCCTCGACGATCACAGTGTGATCTTCCTGACTGGGACGGCATCCAACGGCAACGCACTATTCTATACCAATGCCGGTTTCAGCGCATTTTTCAGCGTGTCGGTGACACTCTGATCCCGATCGGAATTCAAGTGCTGGGGCGTGCTCAACCCTGGTGCCTGAATTCGACCCAGACCAACAGCCGCAGAAGCCGTTCGCCAAGTTCCGGCGGCGGCTTCGGGTAGTTCGCTGAGCGCACAGCATCGAGCGCCGCATCATCGAACAGGGGCGTGCCGGCTGATCGCGCCAGGCTCAAATTGCCGACCAAGCCGGCACGGTATTCCAGGAAGACCTGCGCCCGCCCGGTCAGACCCATCATCTGTGCCGCATGTGGAAAGTGCACGGCGGCCTGCACCGCGCCACGAATGCGCGCCTCAAAGGACGCCATCGCCTCGGCGATGGCACGCGCGGTTGCCGTATCGTCGCGTTGGCTCGCGGTTGCCTGCGCATCGGCTGTGGGGTTGCCTTGCGGTGCGGCGATAGGCTGGGAGCCGGACGTGGCGGAAAGGCGGGAGGTAACGGCCTGGCGCGCAGCGTGGATCACGCGAGCGGGTGGGGGCACCTGAACGGGTAGGGGGGGCAATGGGATATTCGCTGTCTCTGTCGCCATTGAAGGCGCCATCGAGGGTGCCGGTTCCAGCAATCCATCCGGGGTTGGTTCTGGGGTTGGCATAGGTTCAGCCTGTGCAATTTCGGCGATTGGGTCCGGTGCGGCCTGCGGCGGCTGCACTGTCTCGGTCTCTGCAGGTGGCTCAGCCGTAGCAATGGTTTCGGTGAACGGTTCGGCTGGGGCGGCAACGATCGGATCGATCGCGGTTGGTGCACTTGCCGTAGCCTCACTGGCAGATGGGGCGGCGGCGGGTTCCGCTTCGGCCACAGGGGCCGACTGGGCGAACACAAGCCCGGCAATCGGCGCTTCGGACGGGTTGGCAGTGTCCTGCCGATCGGCTTGGAAGCACGCCCAGCCGATTGCCGCGATGTGCAGCACGCAGGCGGTGATAACGGCACGCGTGTACCGGCTGGCGGCTGGGCGCTGGGTGCCGCCCGGCAGACGCTCATCTGGCAAAAAGATGGCGTCAAATCTTGCGTCACTATCGGTTTGGAGCGCGGCTGGTGTCATGCCTGGGCTTTCCGGCTCGGTGGCCTCGCTCCGCCATAAAACCCTGGGGGGGGCAGCGACGATCCTGGAGCAGCCCTGTCGTATGGCTGCTCCAGGGTTCGGTAGGCCAGATTGCACGCAACCTGGCCGATGGGATCAGGCGGCGCGGCGGCGGAAGGCGATCAGGCCGGCAAAGGCAATGCCCAGCAGGCCGAAGCTGGCGGGCTCAGGGACCGACACGGACAGGCTGTCCACCACGGCGGCGATCACAACGGGGTCGGCGGCGTTGGTGTTGTTGGTCAGGTAGGCGTAGCTGTTGGCGAAGTCGAGCTCGGATTGAAGGGTTGCTTCGGTGAGCTGGCTGATGGCGTTGGCGGCGGTGAAGTGCGACAGCGCGGCGAGCGTGAACTGGATGTTGTTGGCAGCGTTGATGCCATTTCCGACAGCGCCGGAACGATAGATGGCCGTGTCTTTGGCTGGCGTTTCGGAAGCGACCGGGTCGATCAGCGCCGCGGAGAACGAGCCGAGGTTGAACGAACGGTAGTTCATCGCGACCGTGTCGTAGATGAATTCACCGGTGATGCTCTGGCCATCCGTATAACCCGAATTCGCGGTCGTGACGCCGGCGGTGGTGTAGAAGGTCGTGGGCTGGTCGCCACCGACCGTGGCGGTGAAATGAACATCTAGGAAGTCGGCCTTGGCGGGCAGGGCGATGGCGGCGGCCGCGAGCAGGGCGGCGACGGCGAGTGAGGCTTTCATGGTAAGTTCCTTTGGTGATGAAAATTCGGTGACGGGACTTGGTTTGTCCCGTCACCGGTTCGGTTGGTTGTGGTCCGGCTCGACGGATGTTTGCCCCGTCGATTAGTTGCGGCTTGCCGTCTCGGCTTCCGTCAGGGAAGCCTCAGGCGTGCCCTTCAGGATCTGGCCACCGCGCCTGCTCGGGTAGGACTGGCCCGGCATCAGGCCTTCCCACAGGATCTCGTTGTAGAGATCGAAGGGAATGCGGTCTTCCATCGAGAAGTCGAAGCCCTCGGTCGCCTTGTCCCAATATGCCGCGTCGTGCGCCGGAACCACATCCGGCCCTTCGGCGAACTGAATGGACCAGCCATTCGGTTCGGCGGAGGCAAGGGTTGTGGTCTTCAGCACGGTCGAGGCAATTGCCGTGTAGGTCCAGGCAGCCGATTGGGTGATGTCGAACACATCGGTCATCGGCCGCTGGTAGGCGGTGTTCAGGTTGATGTGCGGCGCACCCAGCACATCCTCGATCGTGCGAAGCGCGCTGACCTGGTTGTAGCGGGTGCTGACCACGGCGTGCTTCTTCACATACGGGCCGACCACGTAGGTAGTGGTGCGATGGCTGTCCATATGATCCGGACCATCCTGGCAATCGTCTTCCGTCACGATAATCAGGGTGTTGGTGGCATAGGGGCTGTGCGCCACAGCCTCGACCAGGCGGCCGACGGCGAGATCGTCGTCTGCCTGTTGCGTCTCCGGCGTGTTCACGCCACCGAGCGCCGTACCGAAGCTGCCGGTATGATCGTGGCTGAAGCGAACCGTCTGCAGGTTGGGCATGTTGCCATTGGCAACATACTGATCGAACTCGCGCTTCCACTCGTTATAGCGCCACAGGTCCGGATAGTTCTGGTCGTAGCCGCGGAAGTAGACGTCGGTCATCGAGAGCAGGGAGGGGCTGACCGAGGCAACCTGGACGATGCCGGCGCTGAACGGATCGGTGACAGGGGCGGCGATGGTGCCGATGCTACCGATGTTGTTCACCAGGAAGCCATAGTCGCGCACGGTTCCGCCAGCTTGCAGCACGGCATCGAAGATGTAGCCTTTTTGAATGCCGAATGGCGCATCGGTCGCCGCGACGTTGCCGCCACCGACCAGCAGGTTGGCGGTGCCACCCGAAAGGGCGGCGGAAGCGGCGGTATAGCCAGGCACGGCCGCCTCGCGGGCCGCGATCGTCGTCAGGCCGACCGGCACGTTGCGGTTGGAGCCTTCGGATTCATATGCCATGCCGCGAGAGACACCCGCGTAGTTGAGCTGCTGGCTGATTTGCTCCGTGGTGGTGACCCGGCCTGTCATGGCGAACGACCAGCCATCCATGCTGCCGTCGGCGGCGGCCATGAAATTGTCGAGCGTCACGAAGTTGGCAGATAGGCGGTGGAAGTTCGGCGTGATGTTGCGCCCGAACGCGGTCAGCGTCGGGTCGCCGTTCGAACCGTTGTTCAGGTCGCCCAGAACCTGATCGAACGTGCGGTTCTCCTTCACGATGTAGATCACGTGTTGGACATGGCCGTGCAGGAAGTTCATCACCGTCGAATCGTTGGCCGGTGGCGCGACATTGTAGAAATTGTTCTGCGCGACCTTGTTCGTCAGGTTCGTCAGGTCTGCGGTGGACGGTACCGGGGCGCTGACGAGCGTCGCGTGTTCCATCTGGAACTGGTACTGGTTCGATGCCGTGGCGGTCGCGGCGGCGGCATTGCCGCCCGGATAGGTGACGCTCGTCAGACGCGCCGTGTTGCCGTACAGATGCCCAGGGTTGGCACCCTGATCGCTCTTGCCGTTGATGATGTACATCCAGGAGCCGTCGGCGCTGAACGTGATATCCTTCGGCGCGTAGGCGGTGGGGATCAGGCCGATGACGGTGTTGGCATTGGCGCCGGTCAGCGGAATGACGGCAACCGAGTTGGAGCCATCATTCACTGCATACAACGTGTTGCCGTCGGGGGAGAGCGTTACGGCGAATGTGGAGGCGCCGGTGTATTTCGGTCCGGTCAGCAGGCCGGCTGGGGCGCGGGCGTCGATCTTGGTGGTGATCGAGTTGGAGGCAGTGTCGATGATTGCAACCTGGTCGGCATTGTCCTGAGCCACGTACAGCCTGGACTGCGTGGCGTTGAGGGTCATGCCGTTCGCGTTGCCGTCCAGTTTGATGCGATTGATCAGGTGGCCTGCGGTGGGTGACGAGATGTCGATCACGACGACTTCACGGTCGCGGTTGGACGAGACGTAGGCGGTGCCATTGCCCTTCACTGAAACTGCGAACGGGTAGGTTCCGCCGGCTACGCCGCTGGTGCCTTCGTTGTTGGCAAAATAGGGGCGCAGATCGTGCTCGTAGCGGACCGTCTTGGCGGCCGTGTCGATCACGCTGATCGAGTCGTTGAAGTTGTTGGCGACGACCAGGGGCTTGCCATCCGCCGAGAGTCCGAGGCCACCGGCGTTGGGCTGCACACTAAGGCCGACGCCCTTGTTGGCGTGGGTCGCGCTGTGGCCGAGGGCGATCTTGGCGGTCTGGGCGAAAGTGCCAGCGGACTTGCCGTAGACATAGACCGCGTCGTCGTTACCGCCGGCGGCATACAGGGTGTTGCCATCCGGCGACCAGATCAGGCCGACATGGGCATTGGCCTGCTTGAGCACCTGGATCAGCACGGGACTTGTCTTGTTGGCGCCGGCCACGTTGTAAAGAAAGACATACTGCGTGGAATTGGCGGTATCGACGGCGCCGGTAGGCTTATACAGCGTATTCTGGCCGGCGGTGATGATGGCCAGCGTGGTGCCGTCCGGGCTCAGCTGTGAACGTACCGCTTCGCCGGCGACGAAGTTGGGGTAGGCGGCCAGACCGGGGTTCAGGAACTGCTGAACCGCTCCGGCAGGCGCGGTCGGGGTGACATACTGGCCCGTCGGCAGTGGCAGCGTGCCGTTATTTCCGGCGACGCTCAGGTCGAGCGCGAAGGCCGGCATGGTCGCGGCTATGGCTGTTGCACTCAAAAGTGCGGCCCGTAGTGTATTTGTAAACCCGATATGTCTCATTCTGAGACTCCTTGTGCGGTTTCATAAAATCGTAATCGATCGCTTTGACACTGAAAGTAGGTCCAAACCCCCACACGTCGCAGCGGCGGTATTTTGATCCGTCGTCCGTGTTTGATTTCATTCGTGACATAGCGATTGTAGCCATGTCTTTATGCAGCAAAACACTACGAGAAACATGCGCGCAACTATGACAAACCGGAAAAGGTTTAGCGTCATTACGGATCGAGCGAGCTTCGGCATGACGTGACCGGGGGGTTCGCAAGGCAGACGTAGCTTTCATCATTCCGGCGACTACGCAAATTTCCACGATAGAATATTCCTTATTAGAACGACATTCCGAGCATGACGGTTTTGTTTCGATAGATCGGCTGGAACCGATCCTTGTTGCTTTCGTCGGTATGCAGGGGTAACCGAACTGGCTGGGGCAGCCGCTGTCGATGGCTGGCTGGGTTGGCGTTTTGGAGGCGAGCTGAAGCTTCGCATGCTGAGGGATTTCCTGATCTGGTGGGCGGAGCAGATGCGCACGCTGCTTCCGGACCGCCTCACCCAGTTGGGTTCTGCCAGAGGGGCGAATGCGCTGGTTGTGACGCGCAGCGCCGATGATCCGGCGCGTCTGGACATCGTTAGCCGCAACGGCGGGAGGGAAGTCTCGATCGGTGCGATAAGAATGGACGACACCGGCACCGAACCATCCCCGCGTGCCCTGGGTGGTCGCAAGCGCCCTGCGGCCACGGTGCTTCGCACCGGGGCTGGCGAGTTGCTCGAGCGGCAGATCGAGTTGCCGCTGGCGGCGGAACGCGATCTGAGCCGGGTCCTGCGCTACGAGATGGATCGATTGACGCCGTTCGATGCCGACGAGGTGTTCTGGCATGCGGCGGTGGAACGGCGCGACCGGGCGCGCGGGCGGCTGCATGTGCGACTGTCGCTGGTGGCGATCGCGACCGTGGGGCCGATGCTGGTAGCCCTGAAAGGCGCGGGGATTGCCCCGACGGAACTGGAGGCGCTGGCCTCTGACGGCGGCATGCGCCGGATAGGCCTCGCACCGCCCGATGACGGGCTGGCGTTTCGCCGCCATCGCGTGGTGATGGCAGCAGTGGCGCTGTGTTGCGTCTTGGCTCTCGTGGCGATCGGGTTTCCTTTTTTGCGTCAGTCGCTAGCATTTTCGGCTGTTGAAGTGCACATCGCCCAGTTGCAGCCCAAGGTGGCCGCAGCAGAGGCGATGCGCCGGCACCTCGCCAGCCTGGGTGCGGGCGCGGATGTGATGACCGCAGAACGCGCGGTGACTGGCGACGTGCTTCAGGTGCTGGCCAGTGTGACGGAATTGCTGCCCGACGACACGGTGTTGAGCGACTTTACCCTTAGTCAGGGCCGGCTCGGCATCGGTGGAACATCCTCGGCCGCGGCGCGGTTGATCCCGGTATTGGCCGGTGATCCCTTGATCCACGACCCTGCCTTCATCGCTCCGGTTACCCGCGCCGAAGAAGGCGGCGTAGACCGGTTTGCGATCCGCGCTGAACTGGCGCGCTGACGATGGCTTCGATCGCCGCAGGTCAGTTGCCCACGGGTGCGCGCGGACAGGCTCTGGCCGTGGCGTTGACAGTGATAGCGCTGGTGTCGATCTGGCTCGGAATCGCCGCACCATTGATCGACCTGTATGCCGATAGGACGGACCTGCTGGAACGCCGGACCGCACTGGCCAGGCGAATGGGCGACGTGGCGAACACGCTGACGTCTTTGCTGGCGCAGCAGGAGCTGGATCGCCAAAATGGCGATCAGGGGGTGGCTGCGCCGCCTGCCCAGGCCTTGCTGTCGGGCGCCTCGGACGCGATCGCTGGGGCGGCCCTTCAAGGACTGGTCCAGGACATGGCGCGCGCGGCAGGCACCAACCTGACGCGCATCGAAACACTGCCGGCCGAGTCGCGCGGCAGTAATCGCCGCATCGCGCTCCGGGTGGCGTTCACGGCACCCTTGCCGGACCTGGTGAAGTTCCTGACGGCGCTGGAGCAGACCAGTCCGCGGATGCTGGTCGACGACGTGCAGTTGCGCGGCACGAACACGCGCGAAGGGGGCTTTTCCCCGCCGATCGACATCACGCTGACGATATTGGCATTCCGCGCGGAACCTCCCGGCGGATAGGCGTCTATTGGCGGACGGGGTCGTGCATTGTCACCACGTAGCCGGGGGTGAGCTTTCGCACGGAGTAGGCCTGATATTCCGTCCAGGTTTCGGTGCGGTATCTGACATAGTCGAAATCCCGTTGCACCACCACGACCGAACAGAGAACAACGGTTGGCGTGGTGCTCGGCCTCTCGCCGATCGTGTCGGTCTGCATGACGGCATAGGGAGATTTTCGGTGAATTTCGATCGTAACGAAATCCACAACTTCGGCGCGGGTGCAGATCGGCTCGGGCTCGTCGTTGGCTGATGCCAGTACCGGTTGCAGCAGTGCGAGCGGCAGCGCGAGGTACAGGCATGGCATCGATTTTAGCGCGATCCGCATCATCGGGAAGGTCCAAACATCGCGGTGGCCGAACGCATGACCCGGGCCAGGTATTCCTTGCCGCGCGCTGGCGTATGGGAATGATAGTAGCTTACCGCCAGCATCGGATCGCCTCCGGCCTCGTTCAAATAGGTGCGCAGGATGGCGCCGGCAGCGGCGATATTAAAGCAAGGATCGCCGATGAGTCGTGCCCGCGTTGCGTCGTTCGAGGTGCGGGTATAGCGGCTCAGGACCGGTATCCACCGTGTGTTGACCTGCATCACGCCAAGATCCTCTGAGCCATCGGTATTCCGGCTAACCGTTCCGACCTGTCCCCCTTCGACCGCCTGGATCGCCGGCAAGGCGCGCGGCGGCAGGTGGTAGAAGGCGGCGGCGGCGGCCATGCAGGCCAGGAACGGAATGGCCATCGCGCGACTACTGGTGTGGCTGCAACTGGCGGCGCAACCGTTGGCCTGGATCGGATGAGCCGGTGGGCCGGGAGTTCTGCATGTCGCCCGGCACGGCAGCCGCGTTCACCATCTGGTCGCGCAGATCAGCCGTCAGCGCGCGCGCGTCGCGCTGGTCATGCACGACATGCGGCGTGATCAGGATGAGCAATTCGGTGCGCGAGCGGGTATTGGTCTGCTGCCCAGCTAGCAAACCAAGCACAGGAATGTCCTTCAGCCACGGAATGCCGCCATTCTGTTTGGCGATGTTGTCGCGGATCAATCCCGCCAGACCGATCGTCTGGCCATCCTGCACCACCACACGCGAACTGACGCTGCGTTGCTGGAACGTAGGAGAGTTGATGCCCGGCGTGGTGACGTTCGGATCCACATCGCTGACCTCCTGGGAGATATCCAGCGTAACCAGTCCGCCGCTGTTCACCCGGGGTGTGACCTGCATGATCACGCCGGTCTGTTGGTAGTTGACAGAATTCACCACCGGCGCGTTCGGAACGATCGTGCCTTGCGAGGTCTGGCTGAGATACGGGACGACATTGCCCACCTGCAGCCGGGCCGGTTGGTTGTCCAGTACCATCAGCTCAGGAGACGACAGCACCTGGACCGAGGTGACCTGTTGCAAAGCTGAAATCACGAACGGGGCGCCGCCCAGGCCCGAACCACCCACGACCAGGCCGGGCAAGGTCGTGGCGAACACGGCGGTGGATAGATTAGCCGCGCCGAGGCTTTGGCTGGCGTCGCTCAGGATGCCGTTCACGCCGCCGGATTTGAAGAAGAATTGGGTGCCGTATTTCAGACCGTCGTTCAGCGTCACCTCGGCGATCACGGCATCGATGCGGACCTGCAGAGGCAGGATGTCGATCTTGCGGACCATCGCGTTGACTGTGTCGCTCTCGTGGCTTGTTGCGAAAATTAGGATGGCGTTATTCTGAACGTGTAACTGCCCAGGTAGTCGATCGCTGATCGACGGTTG
>CAINEA010000158.1 GCA_903847525.1 uncultured Acetobacteraceae bacterium
CCGACAGCGCCTTGGCGCAGACCAGGATGTCCGGCTGCATGCCCAGCGTCTGGCTGCCCCAGTAGTTTCCGGTGCGATGAAAACCGCAGATCACCTCGTCGGCGACGAACAGCACGTCGTATTTGCGTAGCACCGCCTGGATCTTCTCGAAATATCCGGCCGGGGGAACGATCACGCCACCCGCACCCATCACCGGCTCGGCCCACATCGCGGCCACGGTGTCCGGTCCTTCGGCCAGGATCAGCTTTTCCAGTTCATCGGCGCAGCGCGTGGCAAAGGCTTCCTCGCTCTCGCCCTCCAGCGCGCCGTGATAGTAATGCGGCGTCATCGTATGGACGAAACCGGCAAGCGGCACGTCGAATGCCCGGTGGTTCGCCGGCAGGCCGGTGATCGAGGCCGCGGCCAGCGTGATCCCGTGATAGCCCTTCAACCGGCCGATGATCTTCTTCTTCAGCGGCCGGCCCAGCGCATTGTTGAAATACCAGACCATCTTGATGGCGCTGTCATTCGCTTCCGAGCCGGAATTGGCGAAGAACACCTTGCTCATCGGCACCGGCGCGCGCGCGATCAGCATCTCCGCCAGGTCGATCATCGGCTCGTGCGATTTGGCGGTGAACGCGTGGTAGAATGGCAGCTTGCGCATCTGCGTCACGGCCGCCTGCACCAGGCGCTCGTTGTCGAACCCGAGCGAGGCGCACCACAGCCCGGCCACGCTTTCAATGTAGTCCTTCCCGGTTTCGTCGAACACGCGTACGCCCTTGCCGCGGCTGATCACCAACGGGCCGATTTCCTGATGCATCTTCAGGTCGGTGTAGGGATGGATCACATTGGCGATGTCGCGCGCGGCGGCCGAATTGGCACCGAACGAAGCGGGGGGCGGCGGGGTCATGCAGGGCCTCTTGGACAAGGGGGCGCCGCGCGAACGCGACATGGGTCAAGACTAGGACCGAAGTGCGGGCAAGGAAACCTTAATCCCCGCCCATGTTCCGGAATCCGCCGACGCCGCGCTCGATCTGCGTTACGTGATGCGGCTGAAAGCCCGATGGATCGGTCAGGCCGCAGGAATGGGCGATGATCTCCACCTCTTCCTGCACCCGCTTGGCATATCTGCCGACCCGCACCGATTTGTCGGTCGGATCGAGGCCCGCGATCATCTTGGGATCGGACGCGGTAACCCCGGTCGGGCATTTGCCGCTGCCGCATTTCATCGCCTGGATGCAACCGATGCTGAACATGAAGCCGCGGGCGGAAGACACGAAATCCGCCCCCATGCACAGCGCCCATGCCACCTTGTCCGGCGTCACCAACTTGCCCGCCGCGATCAGCCGGATCCGCTGGTCCAGGCCATGCCGCGCCCGCGCCGCCGCCACCAGCGGCAGCGCCTGGGTGATCGGCAGCCCCACATAATCCGCCAGCGCCGCCGGCGCCGCTCCGGTCCCGCCTTCGCCGCCATCGACATGAATGTAGTCCGGGCATCCCTCCGGATGCGCCAGGCAATCGGTGAACCAGTCGTCGAAGAAGGCCGGATCACCGACGACCACCTTCACCCCGACGGGTTTGCCGGTGACGGTCCGCACCCGGTTCACGAACAGCCCGAGCTCGCGGATCGTGCCGATATCGGTATGCCGGTTGGGACTGATGCTGTCCTGGCCGACCGGAATGCCGCGTATGGCGGCAATCTCCGGCGTGACCTTCGCCCCCGGCAGGATGCCGCCCTTGCCGGGCTTGGCGCCCTGCGCCAGCTTCACCTCGAACATCCGTACCTGCTCGTGCGCCGCGACCGCGCGCAGCTTGTCCTCCGACAGATTGCCCGCCTCGTCGCGCACGCCGTATTTGGCCGTGCCGATCTGCATGACGATGTCCGCCCCGCCCGACAGATGCTGCGGCGCCAGCCCACCCTCTCCGGTGCCCATCCATACGCCGGCCAGCTTCGCGCCACGCGACAGCGCACTGACCGCAGCGTGGCTCAGCGCGCCATAGCTCATGCCGCTGATATTGAAGAAACTGCGGGCGAAATAAGGCTGCGAACAGGCGCCCGGCCCCTCGGCGATGCCGATCTGCTTGCCGGGATAGGACCGCTTTTCGGTTTCCAGCACGGGGAAGGCGGCATTGCGAAACACGAACGAGGGCAGGTTCTCGCTGCCGAAGCTGACCAGGTTGGAAACCCCCTTTGCCGAGCGGTAGACCCAGGAGCGGTCCAGCCGGTTGAACGGCCGTTCCGCCCAGTCCGGCAGATAATGATACTGCCGCATATACTCGCCCCAGGTTTCGGCGAAATAGCGGAAATGGCCGATGACCGGGTAGTTGCGCAGGATCGTGTGTTCGGTCTGGCGCGTGTCGTGAAAGTATATGGCGACAAGGATCGCGGCGAACACGAGGCCCACCAGAACCAGGAAATTCTCCAAAAGCACGGCGCGTCCCTCCCCAGGTGATCACGGCTCTGTTTTACACAGTAGCGTGTAGCATCCGCTAAAAGACGCTATAGGCCCGCGAGAGTTACGGCGTTAAATTAAGTTTTTGGTTTACACCTCGGTCGCGATCCGCCGGGCAGCGGCTTCCTCGGCGCTGGCCACGCCGCCATGCGCCGCCGACCACGCCACCGGGTTGTCCAGGAACTTGCGCACTTCCGCCAGATCGCTGTCGGAAAAATACGGATGGTCGCGGCAGGCCTCCAGCACATCCCACCAGGTGCAGAGGTGATGCAGGCTGATGTCCATCCCCGCCAGCGTCTCGAAGCTGCCCGGGAACACGCCATAGAAGAACACCACGAAGGTGTGGTTCACGATCGCCCCGGCGTCGCGCAGCGATTTGGCGAACTTGATCTTGGACCCGCCATCCGTGGTCAGATCCTCCACCAGCAACGTCCGCTTGCCCAAGGGCACATCGCCCTCGATCAGCGCGTTGGCGCCAAAGCCCTTCGGCTTCTTGCGCACATACGACATCGGTGCCGACAGCCGCTCGGCGATCCAGGCGGCAAACGGAATGCCCGCGGTTTCCCCGCCGCATACCGTCTCGATGGTCTCGTAGCCGATATGCCGCTGGATCTTCTCCACCGCCAGGTCGCAGATCTTCTTGCGCGCCTGCGGGAAATAGATGATCCGCCGGCAATCGATATACACCGGCGACTTCCATCCGGCGGTGAAGGTATAGGGCTCGGCAGGACGGAAATTCACCGCCTCGATCTCCAGCAGGATGCGCGCGGTGGTCAGCGCCGCATCGCGGTCCCATTCGGTCATATGCGAGGCGGAGGGCTGCTTGGCCATGTGTTGTTGTCCTTCGGTCGGTCGGACAACTCCTAGCCGCCGAGGAACGCCGGACGCAAGGGAGGGCGATATGTCAGCCCAG
>CAINEA010000159.1 GCA_903847525.1 uncultured Acetobacteraceae bacterium
CAACCGTCGATCAGCGATCGACTACCTGGGCAGTTACACATCCTCAATCGTAGTTGGACTTTCGGTGACGTGCGTCGGCCGGGCTGGATAGGGCAGTTCTTGCGTTTCGCGGGCGTTAATCTCGCGGCTTTGGCCTTAAGCACAACGATCGTGCTGACACTCGCGTCGGTCATAGGCATTGTTCCTGCCAAGCTTGTTTCGGTCGTGGTCACGGTTGGATTTAGCTATATGCTGAGCCGATGGTTGGTGTTTCGGTCGAACGTGTTATCAATAACCTGACCTGAGGGAGAAGCAGGCCAGCGAGTCGAGCCAGGAGGTAGGGTATTGACATCGATGGATCCAGCACCCGGCATACCTAGTGCTCCGCTTTTTTCCATCGTTGTTCCCACATTCAACGAGGCAGCTGGGATTGAGGAGTTCCATCGTCGGCTGGCCAACGTGATGGAGACTGTCGGCATCTGGGAGGTTATTTATGTAAATGATGGCAGCCAGGACAGGACGGGGCCGATTATCGATGACATGAGGCGTACCGATGCGCACGTGGCGCTGGTTGGTTTGTCACGCAATTTTGGCAAGGAAATCGCCACCACCGCCGGCCTTGATTATGCAAAGGGTGACGCCGTAATCGTCATTGACGCCGATCTTCAGGATCCGCCGGAGATCATTCCACTACTCGTTGCAGAATGGCGTAAAGGCTATGACATGGTCTATGCGCAACGTCAGATCCGCGAGGGGGAGTCTTGGCTGAAGCGGATCACGGCCGACCTTTTCTATCGCCTGATGCAGAATGTCGGCCGCATTCAGCTGCCGCGGAATACGGGTGATTTTCGGCTCATGAGCCGGCGTGTGGTGGATGCGCTGTTGCAGATGCGCGAGCAACATCGCTTCATGAAAGGCCTGTTTGCCTGGGTCGGGTTTCCCACCAAGGCTGTGCTCTACAATCGTGCGCCGCGCCACGCCGGCGAGACCAAGTGGAATTATCCGAAGCTGTGGAGCCTCGCCATCGAGGGGATCACCAGCTTCACGGTCATGCCGCTCAAGATCGCCACCTATGTGGGTCTTGGCGTTGCCGTCATTGCGGTGATTTTCGGCGGGCAGGTCATTGTAAGAACCATCCTGTTCGGCAATCCGGTGGCCGGCTATCCCAGTCTGATGACGGTTGTGCTGTTTCTGGGCGGCATCCAGTTGATGACGCTTGGCGTTATCGGCGAGTATCTCGGGCGCATTTTCAACGAAACCAAGCGCCGGCCGCTATATATTGTCGAACGCTTCAGTCCCAGCCATGTTGCCAGCGCGACGACGACCCCGGTGAAGGCGGACCCAGGGGCTGTGACGGATAGCGTCTAGGCCGCTTCGTGGAATGAACACAAGTCCGACACTGGCCGTTATCGCGCCAGTGCTGGCGACGCTTGTGGCGGCGGCGGCCAGTCCGTGCCCCATGGCGTGGTGCCCGATGCGTCAATGGACCAGCGTGTTCTGGTGGGTGATCCTGCGCGACTGTTCGGATTTCCGGCAAGGCGAAATGCCATCGCGGGCGGTTGGTCGATTTGTTCGCGGGATACAGGTTTTGGCAATGTTTGGCGTCTCAAATTAGGCCTCCGCAGCGGATGGGATGGGTGGCCCCTGTGAATTTGCCAGTAATAGCTGAGCGCCTGCCGATCGATCTCTGGCCTTTGGCGGTTGTGATCGGTGCCGGCACGGCGTGGGTGGTTCGGTACTGCGTATCGGCTCTCCAGCACGGCCGGACCCGTTCCCGTAGCCGGTTGCGGATCGGTGAACCGGCGCCGCGCATTGCGCAAAATCCGATCACCACATCGTTCGGGGCGACAAGGCTGGACGTCGCGGCGGAAGCTCTGGGGGCCTTGCGCCAGGTGGATGATTTGGCGGCCCGCAATCGGGTCCGGCTGCAGATCGCGGTTCAGCCATCGCTGGCGGTTCATGCCGATCCCGCGGGTTTTCGCTGGGCCCTGATCGAGGTGCTAGAAAATGCGATTGCCCACGCGCCCTGCGGCAAGGTGATGCTGGGCGGAACCCGCCATGGTGGACGGGTGCAGATCGCGGTGCTGGATGACGGGCAGACGTCGGACCGGTTGACGCAGGAGGCCGCTCTGCGGCCGGTGGAACGCATCGTGGCATTGCACGGCGGCACGTTGCAGGTTGAAGTCCGGCCCGGACAGGGAACCCTGGTGATCTTGCGGCTGCCGGAACCATCAACTGCGACAGGCAACCGGGCCGCCGAGACGGCATCGCAGGCGGCGGGGGCGCAGGCGACCGGATCCTCGGGGCCGGAGTCAGCCGCGTCGTCGCAACCGGACCTGGCTGCCGCGCATCACTGAAACGGCTCGCCCGGCGTGATCGGATGGCGGGTCAGATACGCTCGCTCAGCCGGATCGCCACGCCGCACCCGGCCTTGATCACCGCCGACAGCAGCCGGTAGCCCGGCGCCTGTTCCGCGCCGTTGGCCAGGCCAATATCGCGGTGCTCCTGTTCCTCGGCGCGGAATTTCTCCAATGTCTCGCGCAGGGGCGCTTCGGACTCGTCCAGCGTGTCGATCTGCGCGGTGTAATGCGCATCGATCGCTTCCTCCACCGCCACGGTGCAGGCCATCGCCGCGCGTTCGCCGAGCACGGCCGTGGCGGCGCCGAGGGCAAACCCGGCGAGGTGCCAGAACGGCAGCAAGGCCGTCGGCCGTACCCGCCGGCTGGAAATCAGGCCAGATAACACGTCCAGATGGAATTTTTCCTGCGCCTGCATGTGGCGCAGCAGGTCGCCCTTCTCACCGCGGCCGAGTACGGCCAATTGGCCGGCATAGATCCGTGCGGCGCCATATTCGCCGGCATGATCCACCCGGACGATCCGCTCGATGTCGGGTTGTGCGCGTGTCCGATCCGTCATGGCTGGCTTCCCTGGTTGCCCCGCTGCCGGCGGCTCGTGTTGTTCCACAGATAGATGGCGACGTACCCTGCGAAGGCCAGGGCGAAAATTAGGTTCATCGACGCCATCGACAGCGGCAGGCCGGGGATCAGAAAGGTCGGTTCGTCGCAGGGCTTGGCAGGCCGCTCCGGCATCGACCTCAGACGGTCGGCGATCGAGCCGAAATCGATCGCCTGGGCGGCGCATTCCGGCAGCGGGCTCGGCCAGTAGCCCTGCTCGACGCCGACATGCACGAAAGCCGCGCCGGCGGCGGCCAGCGCCGTCAGCAGGATCAGCAGCAGGATCAGCCGGCGCGGGAGGAAATCGCCCTGCACCACAAAGCCCAGCGCGCCCAGGCCGATGATCACCCGGTACGGCACCCGCTCCCACAGGCAAAGCGCGCAGGGCACCAGCCCGCCCCAGTATTCCGATGCCAGGGCGATACCCAGCGCGGCGCCGGCCGCGAGGGCGCACAGCAGGCAGGCGTTCCGTGTCGATATCTGCATCATTGCGGCGATGTGCCCCGCTTTCCCGATCGGTGCAAGCAGCATAGGCTCGGGAGAGGTGACCCGGACGAACATGGGTCCATCCATATAGACGGAGCGAAACATATGCGGCGCATTCTCTGGGGCAGGTCAACGTCCAGCAACGTCATGAAGGTGATTTGGACGTTGGAGGCGTTGAAGCTGCCCTATGAGCGGATCGACGTCGGCGGTCCGTTCGGCAAGACGGACACCCCGGAATATCGCGCCATGAACCCCACCGGCCTGGTGCCCACCCTGCAGGAGGACGATTTCACCCTGTGGGAGAGCAACGCGATTATTCGCTACATCTGCAACGCCTATGCCCCCGACACCACCCTCTGGCCGCGCGACCAGCGGGCGCGGGCCATCGTCGATCACTGGATGGACGCGCAACAGACCGTGCAGAACCGCCCGGCCAGCACGATTTTCCTCGGACTGGTCCGCACGCCGCCGGAAAAGCGGGACAACGCCGCGATCGACCAGGCCATCATCGACACCGCCCGAGCCTACGGCATGATCGCCGGGAATTTGGCCAAGACGCCCTATATCTGCGGCGACACGCTGACGCTGGCGGACATCGTATGGGGCATCCATGTGCACCGCTGGTTCGTCATGGATTTCAAACGCCCGGAAGTCCCGGCCTTGCGCGAGTGGTACGACCGGCTGCTGAGCCTGCCGATCTACCAGGAGCACATCGCACGGCCGCTGGTGTGAGGTCGGTCAGTCCGGGCGGGGTAGCCTGATGATTGCTGGAAGCGCCGCCTGAGTTTGGCCTGGCGCGGAGGGATTGCTGCTGATCGGCAGTATGCGGATGGTGGTCGGCGCCATTCCCCGGTTGCTGGGCGTAAGGATCTGCATCGAACGGCCGGCTTGCGCCGGCAGCCAGGCCAGAATTCTGTCGACGGGCGTGGCGACCGACGTGGCGATCGGCGGAACTCGCGTGTTGGGATACCAGCGTGCGAGAACGCGGTCCCGGTACTGGCCGCCGCGTTCGGCGTCGGCGGAATGATAGGCGGCGATGGCGGCCTCCCAACTGCCGGTGGTTGAGCGAAGCTCGGTGAGAAAACGGGCGGCATAGCCGGCGTTGGCCGGAGGGTTGAATGCCTCTTCCAGGCTGGTGAAGGCCCTGGGGTGATGCATCAGGTTGATTTGAAAGCATCCGACATCGATCGATGTGACGCCCTGGGCGAGCAGCGCGCGGGTCGCACCCCTCGCTTCTTCCGCGGTGTTGAACATTCGTCCGGTCCCCGCGGCGTTGATCGTCCACGGCCATGCGGCGGCGCGGCCTGTCTGCGGGTCGATCCGCCCGCTTTCCACCAGGCCAATCGCCAGCAGCAGGCCGGACGGCAGTCGATGTTCCCGTTCCGCGTCGGTGCCGGCATCCTGGCAGACCCTGGCCACGGCGGGTGAACCCTGCGCCCAGGCCGGAGTGAGCGGGCCGATGGCGAGCCGCAGCGGCAGAAGCAGCGCAATCCCGTATGTGCCAACCCTGTATCCGCCCGGATACCGCATCAGCAGGTTCCTGCCGGATGATAGGCGGTCACGGTCAATGACCGATTGTTGAACGGCGGCGGCAACAGGCCGCCCGCCCAGAATTTGCAGGTGATCGTTATCTTCGTGTACGAGACGGCACCCGTGCAGACGGTTGTCTTGGTTACGTCCGGCTTGCTGATGATGCCGGGGAATACCCAGTTTCCTGCGATCGAGGCTGCATATGTCCCCGGGTCCGGGCAACTCGCCGAAGCGAGCGCCGCGCATCTGGCGGCCAGTGCGGCCGTGGTTTGCAGAGCGCCCTTCGTCCAGAACAGCAGGCCGGCGTCGAGGATTCCCAGGCAAAGCGGCAGAAACAGGCCGGCGACCAACGCGAATTCGAGCGCTGCCGCGCCGCGCCTTTCGGATACCGGTTTCCGCCGGCGGATCATTGCAGCTTCACCGTAACGGTTTCGGAAACCGTCGGACTGGCCAGACCGCTGTAGAACGGCATCAAGGGGCTGTAGGTGAAGCTCGCCGTCACGGTCATGAACGCCTGCGGGCTGGTCACCGGGCAGGTGCCTGTGCAGGTATAGGTGGCGGAAAGCGCGGTAGACGTGTTGGACAGGACAACCGGGGAACCGGATGGGCAGAAACACGCCGGTCCCGTTACGGTTACCAAAACTGTCGGACCGAGGCCCGCGTTTGCCGCGCCAGTGCGAACGATGCCCTGAACGGTGCTGCCAGATACGCTCGGCCCGACCAGCAATGCGTACTGAACGCCCTGGGCCAACCCGTTCGCCAGCTGGCTTTTGGCGGCCATCACCCCGCCGAAATCCGTGACGCCACCGAGCAGGAGCAGCAGAACCGGTGCCACCAGAGCGAATTCAACAGCGGCGGCGCCGCGTTGTCGGCTTCGGACCCCGTTCATTGGACCAGCCCGACAATCGTGAGCGGGCTGAAACTTTGCAGTCCATAGTTGGAGCAATTTGCCGATACGTTCGAGGTCCCGACAAGGGTGACCGTTCCGGCGATCACTTCGGTGCATCCACTGCCGCCGGAATCAGAGGTGCCGGCGAACTTCAGGCTGGCATTTGGAAAGTAGAGCAGGCCCGTCACCGCGAAGGTCGAGTTGCCGACGAACGCCATCGCGGCACTGGACTTGCCCGCGAACAGGACACCGGGAATCGCGTTGCTGGTGGTGCTGGTGGTCGCGGCGGTCAGGTTCATACCGGCCCCCCCGCTTGCATTGAGGGCTCCAGACGTAACGATCGTGACTCCGGTGCCGGTGATCAATCCTTGCGCACCGGTGCTGATATCGCCGTTGACCAGGTAAAGGCCAGGATTGAGGGTCAGCGTTCCCTTGACATCCCAGCCCGCAGAGGTGCCGGGGCTGATTGTCCGCGTTGCCTTGTTGCCGACGCTGACGGCGGTGCCGCTGCCAGGGCTCAGTTGGGCCAGCGCGCCTTGCACGGCGGCGTTGTTGGCGTACGGATCCGACGATTGTCCGGCATTCGGGTAAAGGCCGCAACAGATGCCGGATCCGGAAATGGTTCCACCCGCGTAGACCCCGCTGGCGGTGATCGTCGCCCCACCATTCGTGCGGATGCCACCATTTGAGCGCATTGAACATCCCGATGCGGTCAGGCTCGCGTTGCCGCCCACGGTAATGTCAATCTCCGTGGTGATGCCGGTCTCATAGCCCGCCAGCGCCAGAATGCAGGGCTGCGCCCCGACCGGCGTAATTTCCGCGACGGCAAAAGCTGAAACCGTCACCGACGGTTCAAGGCTTGGGAAAATGCGGGAAAAGGATTTGGAGATGTTGCGCTGGACCGTCACTTTCACGGCGACATCCGCGGCGTTCCTTGGCCCGCTCACCATCTGAGCGGTGATCATATTGTCCGTCGTCGTCTTGGTCGCCGCATTCCATGTGCGCGCCGTGGCACTTTGGATGCCGTTGATCTCCGCGACATCTGCCGCTGCCCCGGTGGCGCTGCTGCCACTCGCGGTGCCGACATATTGCGCGGCCCCGGCCCAGGCGGCGACATCCGCCACGCGCTGCAGTTCCAGCTTGACCACCGACCAGTAGGTAATCTCGATCCCCATGGCCAGCGTCATGATCATGACCGGCAGCATGACGGCCGTCATCAGGGCGACCGAACCACGCCTGTCGCGGATCGGGATCGTGCCCACCCGTTTCATGGCCTGAGAGATCCATAGGCGAGCAACGCCCGTTCGATCTGTTCGGAGGTCAGGTCGCCGCTCAGGAGCCGTGCCGCTGCCGCCTTGTCGCCGGCCATCGCCAGCGCAGCAGCAAGGTCATGGCGCAGCCGCTGGGACGCATTCGCGTCCATGGCCATGGGGGTGAGCATTCGCACCGCCGTCACCGCCTCGCCGCTCAGCGCCAGGGACAAAGCAAGGTTCACCTCCGCGGCCCGCATCGACGGGTCGGCTGCCAGGGCCTGGCGATAGGCGCCCTGGGCGGCAGAATGGTTGCCCTGGAGATCATAGGCAATGCCAAGATTGTTCAACGCGGGCGCGTTGCGCGGTTCCTGTTGCAGCACGTCCAGGAACAACAATTGGGCCCGGGCGGGATCGGTGCGCAGTTGCAGGCGGGCCATGCCCATCTCGGCCCCGGGGAAACCGGGGTTCAGCGCCAGAGCCTTGGCGTAACTGATGCCAGCTTCGTCCGATCTGCCGAGCACGCTGAGGGCGTCGCCTTGGGCCACCAGCGCCGCGAGGTTGCGCGGTTCGCGTTCTAATATTCCATTGACCACGGTGAGGGTCATTTCCGGAGAACCGGCTGCCAAGGCCGCGCGCGCGACATTTACCCCGGGCTGGGCGCTGCTGAAGCCCGAAGGACCTTGATCGGCGCATGCCGACAACAGGGCAAGAAAAAGGAGGAGCGACCTCTGCATCTTAATTACCCGGTACACCGTCGTATTCGACGCAACCATCTGTTTGATGAAATTCCTCCCGATCACTGAGGCATTCAAACCGGCATCCTCGCTTCGTGACACCAGCGTGATCCCCCGAACCCGGGTTCTAACGGGTGAGATGCAAGACCTGCACGGCGGCGGGCCCTCCAACCACGAGAAAGACGCATGGCAGAATGAAGACGATCATGGGAACTGTGAGCAGCACCCCCAGACGTGCCGCCTTGGCTTCAAAGCGGTTGAGCGTTTCCTGGCGCATTTCGGCCGAGAGCACGCGCATCGCCTCCGATAACGGGGTGCCATATTGCAAGGACTGAACCAGGGTCGTGCCGAGGCGCGCGAGGCCTTCGACTCCGGTGCGGGATCCGAGGTTCAGCAGGGCCGACCGGCTATCCGCCATCATTTGCATCTCGTTCGCGGTGATGGCCATCTCCTGGCCGATATTGTGGTGGCCGTACTGCAGTTCCTCGGCGACGCGGGCGATGGCGGCGGAAAGGCCCAGGCCGGCCTGGGCACAAATGACCAGCAGATCCAGAGCGTCCGGCAGACCCTGCTCCACGCCACGGACATAACGCTTGCGGCGAAAGCGCACGATCATGTCGGGCAGCAACATTCCGATAATCGCTGCCGCTGGCGGGATGATGATGGACAGCGCGGGCGGCAGCGACACACCGCGAAGCAAAAGCAACGATAGGATCGGGAAAGCCACCAGCAAACAGAACTTGCCGCCCAGAAACAGCGCCAGGCCGTTGCGCCCGGGAAGTCCCGCCGAGTTCAGGGTCTGTTCCAGTTCTGCCAGCGTACGGGCCGGCAGCAATCCCGTGCGTAGGATCAACCGGCCCAGCCGGGCGATCAGGCGCATCCACAGGCGGTGCGCCACTTCCTGTCCGGTGGGATCGGGAGCAATAACGACTCCGCGGCTCAGTTGGATCCGGGCCGCCAATTCCCGCTCCCGCCGCATCATGCCGAACAGCACCGCTGCCGCGCCGATGATCAGGAATGTCAGCGCACTGGCGGAAACGAGCAGCCAGACCTGGGTCATGTCAAACTTCTCTTGATCATGAAACGAATACTCAAGGTTCCAAGTGTCAGCAGCAACACGGCCGCACCAAGGATCATCTTGCCTTCGCGGGCGTGGAAGAGCGGCGCCATATAGGCCGGATTCATCGCCCCCAGGCCGGCACCCAAAGCGATCGGCAGGCCGGTGAGAACAAGCGCGCTCGATCGGGCTTCGGCGGACAGCGCCTTGCCGCGATCGCGCAGGGCCAGGCGCTTGCGGATCAGGTCCGCGAGATTGTCCAATGTCTCACTGAGGCCGCCGCCGGTCTGGGCCTGCAACCCGATGACGATGGCAAAGAAGCGGTATTCCGAGAGGCCGTTGCGCCGGCCCATTTCACTGGCGGCCTCGTCCAATGGGTTGCCCATCGCCACATCGGCCGCCAGGCGTGAAAACTCCACCGAGGTCGGTTCGGGCGCCTCATGCGCCACGGCGTTCAGTGCGCCGAGGACCGGAATGCCCACCTGGACGGATCGAACCATCATGGCGAGCGCGTCGGGAAATTGCTTCAGCAACTTGTCCCGCCGGCGTCCGCCGACCCAGCCGAAGAAGGCGCGGCTCATGAGCACCCATAGGATAGGCACGCTGAGGATGCCCAGTGCTGCATGGGCGCTGGCGATGATGCGGGCAGCAAACAGGGCAATCAGGAAGGCTGTTCCCAGCACCACCCACCATCGGACGGGATACTGGTCCAATCGGTCGGGGTGGAAGGCGAACATTGCGGCCACTGTTTCGGCCAGGGATCGGTCCTTGGCCGGTGCCGGGCGATAGGCGAGAATGTCGATGGCCTTGGTCTTGCGGTATGGCGCCACGGTTTCTGCGAAGCGGCGCGCCAGCTTCTGCCGCCGTTCCTGCGCCTTGGAAACCAGTATGCCGCTTACCCCCAGGCCGATCAGGCACAGGAGGGACATCAGCATCAGGAGCCAGGTCAGTTTCCCGGTCATGGACCATCGCCGGCAAGCGCGGCCGCCCAGGTGCGATCCAACCCGAAATACGATAATCGCTTTTGGAAACTTGGCGCTGCCCGGTTTACCCGATAGGTGCCGACAAGCCGTCCGTCGGCACCTTCCCCCTGCAGTTCCAGCTGGAAGATGTCGTTCAGGAGGATTATGTCGCCCTCCATGCCGCAAACGTCGGTCACCTGAACAATTCGCCGGCCGCCATCGCGCTGGCGTTCGATCTGGATGATCAGGTCGAGCGAACTGGCGATCTGGCTGCGGATCGCATCCAGTGGCAGGCCCATGGAGCTCATCTGCACCATGTTTTCGATGCGCGCCAGCGCATCGCGCGACGTGTTGGCGTGGATGGTGGACATGCTGCCGCTGTGGCCGGTGTTCATCGCCTGGAGCATGTCGAACGCCTCGCCGCCGCGAACCTCGCCGACGATGATACGGTCGGGTCGCATCCGCAGCGCATTGCGGACCAGGGCCCGCTGGTTGACCTCGCCCTTGCCTTCGAGGCTCAGCGGGCGTGTCTCCAGACGCACGACGTGGGGCTGCTGGAATTGCAGTTCCGCGGCGTCTTCCACCGTTACGATCCGTTCGCCGTGATCGATCAGACGGGACAGGGCGTTCATCAGGGTGGTCTTCCCCGACCCGGTGCCGCCGGAGATGATGATGTTCAGCCTGGCGCGGGAGGCAATCTCCAGAATGTGCGCCACTTGCGGCGTCAGTGCTCCGAAGGCCAGGAGTTGGGCGAAATCCATGACCTTCTTGCCGAACTTGCGGATCGACACGTAAGGCCCATCCAGCGCCAGCGGCGGGAAGACGATGTTCACGCGGGAGCCGTCCTGTAGCCTGGCATCGACCATGGGGCTGGCCTCGTCGATGCGGCGTCCGATCCCCGCGGCGATCCGCTGGCACACGTTGATGAGATGCGCGGTGTCGCGGAAATGCACATTGGACAGCACGAGCTTGCCCTTGCGTTCCACGAACACCTTCTTCGGGCCGTTGATCATGATGTCGTTGACCGTGTCATCCGCGAGCAACGGCTCGATCGGGCCGAGGCCCTGGATGTCGTTGACCAGGTCCTCGGCCAGTTCCCGCTGTTCGCGGGCGTTCATCTGTATCCGGTTTTCCGTGGCGATTTCGGAAATCAGCCGCTCGATGTTGTCGGTCAACCGATCGGCCGGCATGCCGGCGATTGCGGCGTGCTCCAGGCGGTTCAGAAAGAGCGAACGCAATTAGGCGATCGCGGCCAAGGGGGCGTGGTGGGCGGGGACACTTGCCGCGGCGGAAGCGGGAGCCGTGGCCAGCTTGTCGCCGGGCCCTGCATATCCGTCGCCGGTCAGTTCGGTGACGAGTTCCCGTTTGCCGAACCGGGGTACTGGCGGAGAAAACGTCATCGGTCGCGCCGGAACAGGCGCCAGCCGCGCCAGCCGTCTTGGGCAATCCGCGTGGGTTCCGGAGCGTTGGTGGAATCCAGCAAGCCGACAAAGGCGACGCGGCGTGCCAGTTCCGTGATGCCGTCGCGGAAGCGGCCGTTCCGCAGGGCGGCGAGCTCTCCCATGGTCGCGGCCTCCAGGACGTTGCGCGGCAGGTCCTGGACGGTGACGTCCACCTTGACGGCCAGGGCATCCTCGATCTGGCGCCGCGTGAGCCCGCCCGGATAGCCCAGGCGGTTCAACACGATCACCGGGTGCGATGGCTGTCCCAGGGTCGCCGCAAGCGACAGCAGGCGCAGGGTCGCGCGCACGCATGTCAATGTCGGGGTCATCACGAACACCTGCTGCTGCGTCAACCTCAACAGATCCATGTACTCGGGGGCCTGCCGGAACGGAACATCCGCAACGATAAAGCTGTAGCGGTGGCGGAGCGACGTCAGCAGGCTTTCCATCGACCCTGGGGTGTAGGCCAGAGGGTTGGTCAGGGACTCCTCGCCCGACAGAATATGCACGCGCTCGGCCGCGGGTTGCGCCGCCCTTTCGGCCAGCAGCCCGTCTATCCGCTCGGGTGTTTCCATGGCCATGCGCAAACCGGGGCCCGGCGCGACGTTGAGCAGGAAGGCCGCGTCACCGAGATACAGATCGGGGTCGAGCAGGATCGTATGGCGTCGCGCCGAGACGCCGAAATAGCCGGCCAGATTGACCGCGAGCGTGGTGGCGCCGACGCCACCGCGCGCGCCGGTTATCGTGACCAGGCTGCCGATCTGCACGTCGACCGACCGTCGGCTGTGGCCGGCGACCAGGGGGCCGAAATAGCGGGCGACCTTGTCGTTGGTGAGCGGCTTGGTCAGGTAATCCTGCGCGCCCAGGCCATGGGTGATTTCCCGATAGAAATCGACCTGATCGACATCGCCGATCACCAGCACCGCCACGTCCGGTTCGACGACGTAGGATAGCTCCGTCAGTGCCGAAAGCGGCTGGTCCTCTCCGGTGATGTCGACCAGCAGCACGCGCGGCGAGGTCTGCTTCTGCATGGCGGCGATGGCCGCGTGCACGCCGCCGTGGCGGATATCGAGGCCATTCGGCAAGACGTCGGCCAGGCCATCGGACAGGGCCTTCTGTGAAGCCGAATCGGTAACGAACGCGATGAGGGCGGCGCGGACCAGCCGGCGGCTGTCTTCGCGTGGAGCTTCGCCGGTCTCGGGCAGAACGCCGGTATCGGGCATCAATTCCCTGCCCCCGATCCGCTCGGTGCGCCTGGGCCGCCGGAGCTGGTGGAGCCGGTATAGGCCGACGACGTGCCCGGAACGGTCAGCAGTGGCTTTGCCTGGTCCAGCCTGATCCGCTCGATGGCGAGGACGGAGGGGGCGGAACCTTTCGACGGGTCGCCGCGTCCCTGGATCATGTCCTGCGGCCTGGACGCCATCACGGCGATGTTGCCGGCGTTGGCGCCCGAGGGATGCCAGTCGTTCTTCACGCCGGCCAGTTCCCCGTCGGTGCAGCCGGCCAGGAGCGCCAGTGCAAGCCCAAATGCACCTATGGGGAGATACCGGTTCATTGCACGATGAACCCCGCATCGCCCGGAATTCTCATGCGGACCGTTTCCCCCGCCTTCGACAGTCCCACCTGCCGGCCGATCAGGATCCGTTCCAAATCGGTTGGCGGCGTGACGTTGTCGGTCGGAAGGCGCAATGCCGCCACATCGTCAACCGGCTTGACGACGAAGGGTGTCACCAGGATGACCAGTTCGGTCTCGTTGTGCTGGTAGGCATTGGACTTGAACAGCGCGCCGAGCACCGGAATGTTTTCCAGAAAGGGCAACCCGTTCGTGCCGGTCTTGAGGTCGTTCAGCAGCAGGCCGGCGATCGCGAAGCTTTGGCCGCTGCCCAGTTCCACGGTGGTTTCCGCCCGGCGCACGCTCAAAGCGGGGATCTGGATGGTCGAATTGCCGGCGGCGAGCTGAACGGCGCCCTGGTTGGTCAGTTCGCTGACCTCCGGGCTGACGTGAAGATTGATGCGTCCGTCGCTATAGACGGTGGGCAGGAAGGCCAGCGTGATGCCGTATTTCTTGAACTCAACCGATATCTGCCCCTGCTGCTGGGCAACGGGTATCGGAAACTCGCCACCGACGAGGAAGCTGGCGGGCTGGCCGCTGATCACGGTCAGGTTCGGCTCGGCGAGGATGTGCGCGAGGTTGTCCTGGGCCAGCGCGTCGATGACGCCGTTGAACCCGACGCCCTGGCACTGAACGGTGAGGGTGGTCGACAACCCGACGCAGAGGGGAAGGACCGCGGCGTTGGCATTGAGCGCGAGGGCCGGCAATTTGCCGATGCTGCCGATCGTTCCGAGCGCCTGCCAGTTTATGCCGAGGTTCTGGATGACCTGGCGCGACATTTCGGCGATGCGCACGCGCAGGGTGACCTGGATGGAGGATTGGATGCTGATCTGGTTTTCCACCAGCTGGTTGTCGGCGATATAGCCACGTGCGATCGCCACCGCCTGCGCGGCCTCGGCGGGGGTGTTCACCTGGCCGCCGAGCACGAGGCCCTTGGGCTGCGGCTGGGCCTTCACCCGGCTGCCGGGCATCAGCCGGGCGATCGCGGCCTGTGCCTCCGAGGCGCCGAAGGTGGAGGGATGCACCGTTATTTCATACTGGGAAATCAGGTTTCCGACCGTATCCATCGCCGCCACCGTGGTGCGTCCGGCACCGACGCCAAACACGAACAGGCTGGTCGCGCTGGCCGGACGGACCTCGACCACCTTCGGGTCGGCGACGAAGACGTTGGTGGCGGCGCTCGGCAGGGTTACCACCTGGCCGCTGCCGGCGTCGAGGCTCAGACCGTTATGCCGTGCCGGGGGAACCGGCGGCTGCGCGTTGGCCTGGGGAATAGGTAGGCACAGGACCAGGCAGCAGATTGTGGCCGCCAGCCATGGCCGGATGCGGCCCGAGAGCTTTGGGGCGCGGCTCAAAACCGGAATTCCTTATTTTCCCCGGCGCCGGGAAAGACGTGCAGCACGTTGCTTCGGCCGGAGCCACGGGCGACATCGGCACCGAGGGCGGGCGACACGTCGCTGGCCCATGTCGTTCCGGGTGGACCCGGAGGCGGCGCGGGGGGGCCGCGATCCGCCGAGCGTACCGCCAGGGACAGCTTGCCGATGCGGGAGGCGACGGACACGGTTTCGGCCTGTGCCGGCGTGACCTCCATCGTTACGGTGCGGGCCTTGCCCTCCGACCCATCGGGCGCCACGCCTTGAATCAGCTGCTGGTCGATGGCGATGACGCGGACATCGGTCAGCACGGTTTCCGCGGCGATGCGCCGGCCGATAGGCAGTGCCGGGTCGCTGATCACCTGGGTCAGGATCAGGTCCACGCTGTCGCCGGGCCAGATCAGGCCGGCGGCACCGGTGATGGCGTCCACCCCGACGCTGACGGCCCGCATGCCGGGGCCGAGCACGGCGGCCAGGAAGCCGTGATCGCCGGGGCGCATCACGTCCTGCGAACGCACGACGTCGCCGGGGCTGAGGCCGCGGCGCACCATGGCGCCGGCCAGCGCGCGGCGGGCGTCCTGGCTGTCGGCGGTGCTGTCCTGCCCCGCATCCCGCAGCGTTACTTCCTTGGCGGCCAGGTCTTCCGGTTTCAGGAGATTGCCGGCGCGGACCGGGCGG
The DNA here is from genome assembly GCA_903847525.1 of uncultured Acetobacteraceae bacterium. GTDB lineage: Bacteria > Pseudomonadota > Alphaproteobacteria > Acetobacterales > Acetobacteraceae > PALSA-911. The sequence continues at coordinate 14,950 of CAINEA010000159.1, forward strand.
GCGGCCACCAGCACCGTGATCCGGTTCATGGACGCGAGGGTCGCGGGGTCGGGCGGCGGCGGGCGCGTGGCGATCCAGGCGACGATGGCGAAGCCGAGCAGGCCGAGAGCGGTTAAGGCGAAGAAGGCGAAGCGGAGGATCATCGCCCGCGCCTAGAAGACGACGAACAGGAAGCCGGCCGCGATGGCGCAGGCATAGGGAAGCGGGCAGCCCCGGTGGATGCGCCACCGCTCGATGCGGGCGAACCGGGCGAGGAGGTGCCTCTCCCGCCGGACGGAGGGGGAGGGGGTGACGGATACGGGGATGGTTGACCGGGCCTGGCCGGGAGCGGCGACAAGGGTCCGCGCGGCGAGATACACGAGGGCCAGCAGCCCGCCGGCGATTGCGACGGCGGCGATGAACTGGGGCACCAGGGGAAGCGGAATTGCGGTTGCGGCGGCTGCGAGGAGCTTGACATCGCCGCCCCCCATCCACCCGCGCCGCCAACAGAGGAACGCCAGCAGGCAGACCATGCCACCGCTAACAAGTGCCCCGGCAAACCTGCCGTTTGCCGCCTGGAGGCCGATGCCGCAAATCGCCAGGCCGGCTGCCAGCCGGTTGGGAATGAAACGTCCGATCATGTCGTACAGGCAGGCGGCGAGCAGAAGTGCGATGCAGACGAATGATAGAATCGCCGGAGCAGATGACACTACGAAATCCATCGGCAGACGCCTCCAATTCGAGAGGGTCTTGTAGCTGATACGACGACATGTGCGGCGTCTATATTCTAGACACCGCAGCTCGTGCGTCCTTCATTAAGACGCACGAGATCAATTTACATCCGCCAGACTATGTTATTTAGGGCGCAACCGTCGAAGCCCCCCTTAGGGGGCCACCTTAGGGGCAAGGGCCGTACCGATGGTGCCAAATAGGGTCGATAAGTTACCGCCAACCGTGGTGACAGCCCCGATGATCACTACCGCAATCAACCCCGCGATCAGGCCATATTCCAGAGCGGTCACCCCCCGCCGGTCAGTCTTGAGTTCCAGCAACCTGAGATGCAGCAAAGACGTCACGTAGTTAAACATGACACCACTCCTTTCTATTCCGATTGCCGAACCTGCGGGATGCCACAGACAATGAGTGGATTTCGAGGTCAACAACTGCGAAGTGTAGGCCTTTTAAATAAGGTTTCCAACGTATTTGTGAAATTATAAGGTATTATTTTGTAAGAAACCGCCGTCCTGATTTAATACAATGGTAGTCACCAGAGATATATATCGAGCTTCAGAACCGAATTCCTTGACGATATTATGAGGCGAAAAATGTTCCGATCGATTCTGGGGGTATACTTGAGGTTGCTATTGCATTGCACAAATCTGAAAATATGCTCCGAGTGCGTAAAATACTTCTTCATTATAATTTTATATTAGACGCTCATCGGCCGAGTTGTCCCAATTGGCACTTATACCAAATCCTTTGGTGTGAGACTCACGAAGGCTTGCCGACGCGGGGACAGATGTGATTCACGCTGTTGAACAGCAGGATGTTCGACATGGCCGCGCCTCTGCGTCTTCGCATGGACTTTACCGCCGGTGATTTGCA
>CAINEA010000160.1 GCA_903847525.1 uncultured Acetobacteraceae bacterium
AACACCCTTGGCTGGGAGTTCGGCGTTTCAGGTCGGCTCGAACGGGTTGGCGTGCGGCACCCAGCTGTTGGAAGCACTGAGCGCAGGCATTTGCGAAGTGGTGGAGCGGGACGCCGTGGCGCTTTGGCGCAGCAAGCCGCTTCGGTCTCGCGCGGCGCATTGGCTGGCACCGGAGAGTGTGGACGACGCGGATTGCCTGTCATTGCTGGAGATTTTCGCACGGGCCGGCATGGCAGTGCGGCTTTGGGACGTGACCACCGACATCAGTATTCCCGCTTTCATCTGCGATATCCGTCCGATGGAGGGCACCGATACGCCCGTGCGGCGGCGCTTCCGTGGCACTGGCTGCCATCCTGACCCGGCCCTCGCGCTGGCCGGCGCGATGACGGAGGCGGCGCAGGTGCGGCTGACGTATATCTCCGGCAGCCGTGATGATCTCCCGACGCGGGATTACGACGATCCTGAAACGGCCGAGTTTACCGAGGCCCTGCTGGATGTTTTTTGCCAGCAGGCCGGGGGAAGGTTGTTCGATGCGGATGCCGGCTACGCCGATGGCGATCTGGTTGGAGTGGTGCGCTGGGAGCTTGGGCAGTTGCGGGCCTCGGGCTTTGCCCAGGTAATAGCGGTCGATCTGACGCAGCCGGCGTTCGGCATTCCGGTGGTGCGTGTGGTGATCCCCGGCTTGGAGGGGCTGTTCGACGATCCCGGTTACCTGCCGGGGGACCGGATACGCGCGGCAGTCGGGCGTGTGACGAGCGACGTGCCGGCGTGAGCGTGATCCTGTTCGCCGGACCTTCCTTGCCACCGGCTGCCCGGCCGGAGCTGCCGGGCGCGATCTGGCGCGGTCCGGCGCGCAAGGGCGATGTCCGTCGCGCGGCGGAGGAGCGGCCCGATGCGATCGGGCTGATCGACGGGTATTTCGAGGTGGTGCCGTCTGTCTGGCACGAGGAGATCCTTTGGGCGCTGGACCAGGGCATTCGGGTTTACGGTGCGGCGAGCATCGGCGCGCTGCGGGCGGCGGAACTGGATGTGTATGGCATGGTCGGCGTGGGGCGGATTTACGAGATGTTCCGCGATGGGGAGTTGGAGGACGACGACGAGGTGGCGCTGCTGCATGGGCCGGAGGAGTTGGGCTATTTGCCGCTGACTGAGGCAATGGTGAATGTTCGGGCGACGATGGAGGGGGCGGTTCGCGCGATGGAGCTAACTGTCGAAACGGCGCGCTATATCGCCCAAGCTGGAAAAGCGTTGTTCTACAAGAACCGAACGTATCCAGTAATATTCCAAAATGTCAGCGCTGAACTTACGCACCCGATGAGAGCGGCGCTTACTGCTTGGATTAATTGCGGACGAGTGGATCAGAAGCGAATGGACGTGATCTCGATGCTGCTGAAGATCACCGTCGAGTGCACCCGGTGCGACACAAGGAGCCGATCACGGTTTCAGCGGTAGCAGGGCAAGCTGGTTGTTCAGACCATTCACGCCGGTCAGACAGTCGGATTTCGCCTTTAACTTTGATTTATCAATGGTAATGTTTTGGATAACATTTTTAGAACTTTCGCCATCGCGAAAATCTAATTTGATATTATCAATGCCGGCTTTCGAACGAGAGAGCGCAACCACGGTGTAGGTCGTCACGAAATCCTCTATTGGAGCCACCGTTGCGAGAAGACTGGCCCACTCGGGCTTAAAATTACTATCGTCGGATGCACCATAGACATATTTTAGATCATTAATCGCATCTATGGCGGGTTGATTGACGGCGTATGTCGCTGAGTCGTTTATGATTCTCCGTATGGAAGGCAGGTTATTGTCGATCGGAGTGACTCCCGAGCCGGTCTTTTGGTCGCCAAGCCTATGAATTTTGCCAAGATCCGGTTGAAGGTCTGTATAATTATTCCATGAAATGTTATAAAAACTCTTCCCACCTGTACAAGCAAGAGACGGAAGTCCTCCATACAGCACAAGTTGGTGCTCGGCGGCGAATGCCATTTCTCGCGCTAGCACGAACAACACTGCCTCAGCTGCCAGTTTCTCGGCAACGCCACCACTATTATCGGTTATATTAACGTCCTTGATAATCTTCTGGTAGCTTGTCGTCAGAAGCCCGCGCAAGCCTTCCTTCTCAAGGTGCTTGAGCCGGGGCTGTTTATCTAGGATCTTAGTACTGATAGCAATATATACTCCCTTTCCGCTGCCAACAGCGGGGTAGCTAGCGTCTGGAGAACTGTTATCCATTTGCCCGAGCTGCTGTTCTTCCCAGTAGCTCCATCCCAAAGGAGATTGGTGGTCCGGATCGACGTAGACCACATCGACATTCTGGCAAAGTGCGTGTTGGAGATAATCAGGCGCTAGATTATATGCTGCGTCGATGATTTTTGCGTACGTACTATTCGGCGCCACCATTGACTGGTTCTGGTTCATCTGTGGTGCCTGATATGTATCATCGTCTGGTGACTTTAGGTTCACGCCGTTCTGCAGAAGATTAAAACCATCGTTGGGTCTAAGGTACCTGACCTTTCCGGCTGTGAAGGAACCATTCACGGTACAGTCCGGAGGGTATGGACGGCTTCGGATCGGCTGAGCGTTGGCCCCTTGCATTGATACCGCGCAAATGACTGAGCCCGTCAAAATGCAGAACAGCGTGAGAGTTGATTCACGAATTGCCATTTTAGCCTCTTTCATTTTTATCCGGAATATTTCTATCTTGGGGGACCCTCAGATCATCTACGCGATGTGCCGCTATTTTCGTCACTACACATGAACAAAACTAGACCATCTAGGGGAAGCGCAGGATGCATCGTATTTTTCATAAGGCCCGCCATTGTCCCACAGATTCAATTGGCGCTAACAGCGAATTTTCCGCTCGGGTAAATTTGGGCTTTTGATCGATAAGCTCTTGTGGGTGCTGACGAAGTCATCGGACATTGCCTTGCTGTGGGTTTTTTCATTCATAATAACCAGTTGAACTGTTGAGCAATAGGCCGCCATCAACTCAAAATTAGCTAACGAAGGTGCGGGGCGGATAGATGAAGATCTCCTGCGCGGCCCGGGCCACGATCGATAAAGCGCTTGGCCGCCCATTACACCAAATGAGTTCTCTGATCCTTGTTATCAATGTTAGCCGATTTAGGTCATAGCCGCAATCAAATTCATTACCGAGATATCCCAGATTTTTAGCCACCATTCTATGGGCGCCGTGTGAAATAGGTAACTGCGCGATGCCCCCTCGCCGTTACGATGCTCCCCTGGTAACATGCTAAGCTTAGAAGCGATGCACAATCTGGTCCGGCTCAGGGGCATGAGAGTGGAAGACTGGCTGAAAGCAAACGGTCTCGCCCACCGCATCCCGGCATTCGCCGAGAACGGTATCACGCGCGACCAGCTTGCCCAGCTTACCGAACAGGATTTGCGCGAACTCGGCCTGACAATCGGTGAACGCAAGCGATTCCTGAACGCCATTGCCGCGTCGAAAGCATCAGCCCCCACGGTGACTAACCCACAGGCTGGGTCGGTAGTAACGCCGTTACCCCAACATCTAGCGGCCGAGCCGATCCCGGTCGCCTTGCAGGGCGAGCGCCGGCCGTTGACCATCGTGTTTGTGGACCTGATGGACTCAACAGCTTTGGGGGAGCGGATCGATCCAGAGGATTTGGTGGAAGTCATCCGGCAGTATCGCGCCTTCTGCAATACTGCAATCGCACGTTTTGGCGGCAGTATAGTTCGCTATCTTGGCGATGGTATTTTGGCCTATTTTTGCTATCCTATAGCGAATGAGAACGATCCTGAACGCGCGGTGCGTGCATCGCTTGCCATCGTGCAGGGCATTGGCGACGTTCGATCGGTCGACGGGGTGCGGCTGCAGGCCCGGATCGGCATCGCCACCGGCACGGTCGTCATCAGTGATCTGTTCGAGGGGGGGATGCCCGGCGCCAACTCGGTGAACGGCTCGGTGCCCAATCTGGCGGCCCGGTTGCAGGGCCTGGCCCGGCCCGATGGGATCGTGATCAGCGAGGCGACCCATTCGAGGATACGGGATGGCTTTGACTGTGAAGCGATCGGCTCGGTCGAGCTACACGGCTTTGCCCAACCGCGTGAGCCCTGGCACGTGCTTGGGGAACGCGCCTCCAACCTGGCGAGCTGGCGCTCCCGCCGGCTGACACCACTGCACGGCCGCGATGCCGAACTGGCGGTCATGCTTGAAAAATGGCAGCAGACCCTGCGCGGTGAGGGGCAGATACTTCTGCTGCATGGGGAAGCCGGGATCGGCAAGTCGCGGCTGGTGGAAGAAATGGTACGCGCCTGCCGCGCGGACGATGTGGAAGTCATGCGCATGGCGGCATCCGCGTTCGATGAAGATTCGCCCCTGCGGCCCCTGGCGGACCATCTGCGCTTCGCGGCGCAGCTCGACTTTAGTGATGATCCGCAGACCGCGCTGAGCAAGCTCGAAACCATCACCGTTGGCAATCCCGATGAGCGTTCGCGCGCACGCGACATCATGGCCGCCCTGGTCGGCGTGCCGACCGATGACCCGGCTCTGGCCAAGTTGCTGCCCGAACAGCTTCGCGAACAGACCATCGCCGTGATGATCGAGCAGCTGATGCTTTTGTCCGAGCAAAAATCCGTCTGTCTTGTTGTCGAGGACCTGCATTGGCTCGATCCTTCGTCCCGAGGCCTGCTCGACGCGCTGGCGGAACGCATAGCCGGACACCGCATCTTGCTGTTGTTGAGCACCCGCCCCGGCTTCACCGCAGACTGGATGCAGCAGCAGCAAACGACCATTTTACGGCTGGATCGGTTGTCGGATGTCGACGTTGTGGCGATGCTGCGAAGCTTATTCGGCGCACAGTCTGTTTCTGAAAACTTTGCCCGACACGTGATCCGCCGGACCGACGGGGTTCCATTGTTTGTCGAGGAGGTCGGGCGTTCCTTGATGGCCCGTGGCACGGACCCGGCCGCCTCACAGGATTTCCTTGAAAGCGCCAGCCAGTCGATACCGGCATCGTTGCATGATTCGCTTATGGCGCGTTTGGACCGCTCCGGCGGCGCACGGGAGATCGCACAGATCGCCGCGGTCATCGGCCGCTCGGCTCGCCGCGACATCCTTGCCGAGGTCTCCGGCTTGCCACCGGAGCGGCTGGACCAACCAATCGCCACGCTTGTCGAGTCCGGCATCCTGGACCGACGCACGCGATTTGGCCGCGATGAATATATATTCAGCCATGCTTTGTTGCGCGAAGCCGCCTACGGCACGCTGCTGCGCGACCGCCGGCATATATTGCATGCCCGAACCGCCCGGGCGCTGGCCGCGCTCGACCCCGCAGGGGTGGCACGCAACCCGGAGGTTCTGGCGTTGCATCTTTCGGAGGCCGGCCTGCCCGAGGAAGCGGCGGTCCAATGGCTGGAGGCGGCCCGCCGCAGTTTGACCCGCTCGGCCCTGACCGAGGCCACGCGCATGCTGCAGCGTGCGTTGGCGCCGCTGGAGGCCCTGTCGCCGACAGAGCAGCGTGTGCAGTTGCGCCTGCAGATTTCCGCGCTGCTTGGCCCGGCGTTGAGCGGGTTGATGGGGCCCAATGCGCCTGAAACCCGCCAGGTCGTGACCAGCGCGTACGAGCTTTGCCGTGAGCGACCCGACGACGAGGCCTATTTCCCGATCTATTGGGGCTGGTGGCGATTGTTGCCCACGAGCCTGGAGCGGGCATCCGTTTTGCTCGACCGAGCGCGCTCTCGCGGCGATACCGCCCAATTGATGGAGGCGCATCACTGCAACTGGGCGAGCCATCTGAATGTCGGATCGTTTGCCCTGTGCCGCGACCATGTGAAGGCAGGACTTGCGATCTATGATGCCGGCGATTTCCGACATCATGCGCGGCTATATGGCAACCACGACGCCAAGGTCTGCGCGCATGGGGCGCTTTGCCAGGCCGAGTGGATGCTGGGCCGTCTGGGCAGTGCGATCGACCACGATTTGGAGAGTCTGGCCTGGGCCGAAAAGCTGGATCACCTTGGCAGCCGCGTGCATGCCCTGGGGATGACGTTGCTGCACCGGGTCTATCGCCGGGATTATGATGTTGTGATCGAACGGTCCAACCAGTTGATTGGACTGACAACCGAACATGGAATGGCAGACCACGGCGCCGCTGGACTGATCTTTCGCGGTTGGGCGATTGCGCAGACCGGCGATCGAAAAATTGGGCTTGCAGAACTGGAACACGGGCTGGACCGACAGCGAGAGACCGCGACGATCGAGGATTTTCCGGTTTATCTGAGTTTGCGTGCCGAGATTCTGACGGCGATGGGGCAGCCGGATCGCGCGTTGCCCGAGATGATCGAGGAAAGACGCAGGCTGGAGGGCAGCAATCTCGGCATATGGATGCCGGAACTGCTGCGTGCCACCGGCGAGACGATGCTGGCGGCCGACCCTGCTTCCACCACGGCCGCGCGAGCGCTCTTTACCGAGGCCGCGGCTTTAGCGGATACGCAGGGTTGCCTGATGCTCAAACTCCGCATCGCGCAGAGCCTGGCCCGTCTCGACGAACGGTTGGGCGATCGCGCTGCGGCCACGCAGTGGCTGCGCTCGGCTGTGTCCGCCTTGCCGGAATTCGACGGCTCATCCGATCTGGTGGACGCCTATCGATTGAGTGCCGAACTTGGGTTGAACTTGCCGATCCCCAGTGCGGTCCCCAGTGCAGTCCCCAGTGCGGCCCCCAGTGCGGACGGGGTGACGCAATAGGTTTGCGGCGGCTTGGCGGGCCCGGGTGGCGACGTCTTTTTAGTTTGCGACGCGTTGTCTTATGTCAACTTCTCCCGCCAGATCGCTGTCATTGGCGCGCCGTCCACGCCGATGGTGCCCCGGTACATCCCCTGGCTGTTGAAGGGCAGAGTGATCCGCCCGGAAGTGTCCACCGCGATCAGGCCCCCGGATCCGCCGACCTGCGCTAATTCGGCAACCACGTTCCCGGCCGCCTGGTCCAGGGTTTCTCGCAGGTATCGCATGCGTGCGGAAACATCGTGCGCCACCACCCAGCGGATGAAAGGCTCGCCGTGCCCGGTGGCCGACACTGCGCAGGTTGCGTTATCGGCGAAGGTTCCGGCCCCGATCAGCGGGCTGTCACTGAGCCGTCCGGGCAGCTTTGCCGTCATCCCGCCCGTAGAGGTGGCGGCCGCGAGGGTTCCTGCCTTGTCACAGGCCACTGCGCCGACCGTGCCGTGCTTCGAGTCTTGGGCCTTCGCTGCGTCGTGGCTGGGTTTGTTCAGTTCATCGGCACGGCGCGAGAGTTCGGCCAGCAGCACCGCCTGGCGCCTCTCGGTCACGAAGTAGTCCGGCGTTTCCATGGCCATGCCCTGTTCGCGAAGGAAGCGTATCGCGCCCTCACCGACCAGCAGCACATGCTCGGACCGCTGCATCACCATCCGCGCCGCCAATATCGGATTTCTCGGCCCGGTAATGCCGCCCACGGCCCCTGCCCTCCGCCCGGCGCCTTCCATGATCGCCGCATCCATTTCCGCCGATCCCTCCATGGTCAGGACCGAACCACGCCCGGCGTTAAAGAGCGGATTGTCCTCCATCGTCACCACGGCAGCCGTTACGGCATCCAGCGCGGTTCCGCCGTCTGCCAGCACGGCAAACCCAGCCAGCAGGGCCGCCCGCAGGCCGGCATGTATGAAGGGCTGTATCTGCTTTTCCGGCTGCAGCGTGCCGGCCCCGGCATGGACTGCCAAAGCGAATGCCATTGGCTCCCCGATTTATCTTCCAGTTTGGCGGACGATCCGATGTTTATATCAGAGCATCACCCGTCACGCATTTGCGCAACAATTTTTTTCTCCGCGCTGGTACCGCCTTGCTGACGGGGACCGCGGGGTGTCGCGCTCTCAGCAAACGCGAGGGGAAGGCGCAGCCATGCTCGCCAACGCCGCAGGTTCGCAATCACTTTGGGCGCAGACCCGCAGCAATTTGATAGCGTTTGGGGATTTGGGTGGCTGGGGGACCTGGACCCTGCTTCTTCTATCAGACCTGGAGCAATTTCAATGGGTTGGCGTGGGCCATTAACTCGTGTGTGGTAGCCCCCGGCTGGAGCCCGTGTCTAGCCCAGATTTCGTTGTTAATTCGGACCGAATACTCCCCAACCCCATTTGGCTTTTTGCTTGGGACCCATCGCCCCCTTTCGTCCACCCCCCCGTCTTCTGCGAGGCCCCCAGGGGGTCTCTAGAATTTCGAGAGGGGGCACGACGTCGGTCCGAATGCGGTAGCTAGGTTCGACCTTTAGCCCCTCTTTTTAAAGTCGACCGTGGAGCATGGTCACCGTCCGGGCCGTTGTATGGAACCTTAATCAAACGCGCCACCGCGCCACGCGCTGCGCCAGTCCCACGATCCCGCAAGGCTGGTGAACAACACCCAGGCCGGGCCAGCCTTACCCCTGACGGTCTTGCCGGGCGTGTAGCGGGGCGTTGGGCTTGGGCTTGGCCTCGGAGGCGTAGGTCAGTGCGGCGGGCCATACGGAAACCCCTGCGACAGACCAGCCAACCCGACCCAGGCTTTCCGCCGGTCTCAACGCCCTCGCACATCCATACGATTACCACTTGTTTTCGGTATGATCTGTCGCCAGATTCTGACCGTCAGCAACGGAGGCAATGATGGCGAAGGAAATCAGAGCGGCCCTCTACCTGCGGGTCAGCACAGGAGACCAAACGGTTGAGAACCAGCGGCGGGACCTGGAAGCAGCGGCGACCCAGCGGGGGTGGACAATCACGACCACCTACGCTGACGAAGGCGTCTCGGGGGCCAAGGGGCGCGACAAGCGGCCAGGGCTAGACGCCATGCTCAAGGACGCCACAAGGGGCCGGTTCGACGTTGTGATGGCCTGGGCAGTGGACCGCATGGGCCGTTCACTGCCTGACCTGCTGGCAACGATGCAGGAGCTTCATGGGGCCAAGGTAGACCTGTTCCTTCACCAGCAGGCCTTGGACACCACGACGCCAGCGGGTCGCGCGATGTTCGGAATGATGGGGGTCTTCGCTGAGTTTGAAAGGTCGATGATCGTCGCCAGAGTGACGGCTGGCCTCGAACGGGCCAGGGCGGAACAAGATGCTGGGATGGTCCGCAGGGACGCCCAGGGCAGGCGGAAGAAGGTGATAGGACGGCCCAAGGTGGGAGACGCGACGGAACATGCCATCAGGGACCACCTATCGGCGGGGACCGGCATTCTGAAGGTTGCGAAGACGGTGGGTGTAGGCGTCAGCACGGTCCAACGCATCAAGTTGGCAATGGCTGAAGCCACTTGAAACCGGCGAGTAGAAGGGCCGAATTGTCCCCTTGAGTACCTCCGCCACGACAATCAAAAGCGTGAGCGGGAAGACTCTGATACTGCGTCATATTTTGCCTGAAATAGGCCTTTTGGGGATATGGCAACTGACACCAGCCGGAGGGGCTGACACAACACAAAATGGCCTCCCTACGCCCCTCCATGTCGCCCAACGCCCCACCGCGCCAACGGGGGACGGATCGACGCAGGAACAGGCGTCAGGACGGCGCTGGGTGTCACTGGTCCCAAGGACGAGCCCAGGCAGGGTGGTCATCAGACCACCAGCCAAAGCCAACCTTAGGCCCCCTGCGGACGCCATGCCCACCTTGACCGCCGAGGGGCTCCATGGCGTGGTCGCAGGGACACTCCTTGAGGCCACCCTAGGACCGCCCATGCTTGGCCATCCATTCCCCCCTCCCCACGACTGCCCCTCCCCCTTGGCAGTGGAATGAACCTCCCTGTCGCCACGGCCACCCGGAGAGTATACAGGGAACGGTTTTGAAGAGGACTTGTAACTGCCCAGGTAGTCGATCGCTGATCGACGGTTG
>CAINEA010000161.1 GCA_903847525.1 uncultured Acetobacteraceae bacterium
CGATCTTCACGGCGTTTGGACAGGGTGCGCTGAACTCCCTGCTGGGCATCATCCTGGTGCACACCGTGATCCTGCTGCCGGTGGCGACCATCCTGATCGAGGCCGGATCGGCCCGCCACACCGGCGCAGGCGCGGTATTACGCGCCACGCTGCGCGGCATGGCGCGCAACCCGGTGCTGCTGTCGATCGCGGCGGCCTTCGTCTGGCGCGCCGCAGCGTATGCCCTTCCCGGCTGGGCCATCCCGGCCTGGATCGACCGCTTCTTGTCGCTGCTCGGCGGCGCGATGTCGCCGGTGGCGCTGTTCTGCCTCGGCGCCGCGCTGCCGGCGCTGTCGGAGAGCCGCCTGGTGCTGCGCGAGGCATTCATGGCCACCGGGCTGAAGCTGCTGCTGCTGCCCGCCCTGGTCTGGGGCCTCAGCCACGCCGCCGGCCTGTCCGGCCTGCCGCTGCAGGTGGCGGTGCTGACAGCGGGCATGCCCACCGGCGCCAATGCCTTCCTGCTCGCCCGGCGCATGCACACGATGATGGAGGCCGCGGCCAGCACCGTCGTGGTGGCGACCGCCCTGTCGCTGGTCACGCTGTCCGTCCTGCTGGCCTGGCTCCAATGACCGAAGCGCCGCAGGACGGGCGTTCCATCAAGCTGACGGCGCGCGCCCTGCTGGCGCTGTTCCCGGCGCAGGGCACGATGTCGCTGACCGCGCTCACCCTGCCGGTGCTGGCGACGATCTTCGCCGCAGATACCGGCCTGCCGGCCAGCTGGATCGGCTACTACAGTTCGATCGGCACCGTCGCCTCGATGATCGCCGCGCTGTGCTCCACGCCGTTCCTGCTGCAACTTGGGCCGATACGGGCAACCCAGGTCATGGTGCTGCTGGCCGGCGCCGGCGCACTGGTGCTGGTCCTGGCGCAGACCCCTGGCCTGGCCCTGGCCGCCTGCATGCTCAGCGCCGTTCTGATCGGCTGCGCCAACGGTCCCGCCAACATGGCCGGCTCGGACCTGCTGAACCGGGTCACGCCGTTGCGGCTGCGGTATTTCGTGTTCTCGTTCAAGCAGGCCTCGGTCCCGCTCGGCGGCGCCATCGGCGGCGCGCTGCTGCCGTTGATCTCCGGTGTTTCCGGCTGGCCGGTAGCCTGCGCCGCGGTGGCCGGCTTCTGCGGCGCCCTGGCGCTGTCGATGCAGCCGCTGCGCAAGGTGCTGGATGCGGAGCGGCGCACCGGCGCGCGTGGCGGCGTGATCCGCGCCGTGCTCGACCTCGCTGCCCCGATGCGGTTGATCTTCGCCAACCCCCATATGCGCTGGCTGATGCTGACCGCGGCCACGCTGTCGATGGCGCAGTTCGTGTTCACCAGCTTCTTCGTCACCTTCCTGGTCACCGGCGTCGGACTGGGCGTTCACCTCGCCGCCAGCCTGTTCTCCATCGCGCTCGCGGTCGGCATCTTCACCCGCCTGAGCTGGGGCTGGGTCGCCGACCGCACGTCCGCGGTCAGTGTGATGGGAGTGATGGCGATAGGCACCGGCTTCCTGTGCGTGCTGGTCACCACCGTCTCGATCGCCTGGCCGGTGCCGATGATCGCGCTCATCGGCATCGCGTTCGCGACCATGTCGGCGTCCTGGAACGGGGTCTACCTGGCCGAGGTGGCCCGCCAGGCGCCCGACGGACAGGTCGCACCGGTCACCGCCTGCGGCATGATCTGCCTGTGGTGCGGGTCGCTGCTCGGGCCGTCGATCTTCAGCGCCTTGATCGCGCTCACCGGCGGCACCGACGCCGGCTACCTGGTGGTGGCAGCCTGCACCCTCGGCTCCGGCGCCAACCTGCTGCTCAGGCGGCGGCTTCGGCGAGCAACAGCCTAGCCAGGCGGTCGAACTCGACGACCGACAGGGTCTCCGCCCGACGCTCCGGCGCGATGCCGGCCCGATCCAGTAGCGCCGCACCACCCAACGGCTTCAGCGACCCGCGCAGCATCTTCCGCCGCTGCCCGAACGCCGCCGCGGTCAGCCGCTCCATCGTGGCAAACAGCGCTGGTTCCGGCTGCTCCGCACGCGGGACCAGGCCCACCACAGCGGAATACACCTTCGGCGGCGGCACGAACGCCTCCGGTGGAATGCGCAACGCCAGATCGGCCGTGCAAACCCACTGCGCCAGCACAGACAGCCGCCCATATGCGGACGAGTCCGGCGCCGCGCAAATCCGCTCGGCCACCTCCAACTGGAACATCAGCGTCATACGCTCGAACGACGCGGCCTGCCGCAACCAGCGGATCAGCAGCGGCGTGGCGACATTATACGGCAGGTTGGCAACGATCTGCCGCGGCGCCGGCACCAGCGTCGCCAGATCCAGCGACAACGCATCCGCCTCGATCACCCGCAACCGCCCCTCGGACGACGCCGCCAGCTCCTCGATCGCGCCAACCGCACGCGGATCCAGCTCGATCGCCGTCACCCCCGCCGCCCCGCTCTCCAGCAAAATCCGCGTCAGCCCGCCAGGCCCGGGCCCGACCTCGATCACCTGACGGCCCTCCAACGAACCGGCCGACCGCACGATCCGCCCGATCAGATTGGCATCCAGCAAGAAATGCTGCCCCAGCTTGCGCCTGGCATCCAACCCATGCCGCGCGATCACCTCGCGCAACGGCGGCAGGGTCATGGTGTTGGGCGGAGTTGGGAGAAGGAAAGCGAGGCCAGTTGCTCTGCCCCTGGACCCCGCCAGGGGACAGTCGTCCCCTGGACCCCCCGGACGGGTTTGTCGAAGAGGGGGCGGAACCGACGGAGCGGTAACGAGGTCACAG
>CAINEA010000162.1 GCA_903847525.1 uncultured Acetobacteraceae bacterium
GCCGGCAGATGACCACGGTGGCGGCGGCCAATGTGGCCAATGTGGCGGTGCAAGGCAGCTTCGACGACTGCCAGGACCTGGTGAAGGCGATGTTCGCCGATGCGCCGTTCCGCGACGCGGTGCATCTGTCGGCGGTGAATTCGATCAACTGGGCGCGGATTGCAGCCCAGGTGCCGTATTACGTCGCCGCCGCGCTGGCGCTTGGCGCCCCGGACCGGGAGGTGGCGTTCGCGGTGCCGACCGGCAATTTCGGCAATGTGCTGGCGGCCTATGTGGCCAAACAGATGGGGCTGCCGATCGCGAAGCTGGTGATCGGGTCTAACCGCAACGACATTCTGGCGCGCTTCCTGGCCGGCAATGACATGTCGATGCGCCCGGTGGAGCCGAGCCTGTCGCCGAGCATGGACATCCAGGTCAGCTCTAATTTCGAGCGGTTGCTGTTCGAGATGCTGGGCCGCGATCCCGCCGCGACCCGGTCCGCGATGGAGCAGTTCCGCGCCGGCGGCCATATGCCGGTGCCGGAAGCGGCCTGGCACCGGGCGCGCACGCTGTTCCAGGGGTTCTCGCTCGACGATCCAGCCACCGAAGCGGAGATCCGGCATCTCTATGCAGCCACCGGATATCTGGCCGATCCGCACACCGCGATCGGCATCGCCGCCGGCCGCGCCAGCCTGGCTTCCACCTCCAGCGGTGGCTACCGCAAGCCGGTGATCGCGATGGCCACCGCGCATCCGGCGAAGTTCCCCGATGCGATCGAAAAGGCCGTCGGCATCCGCCCGGCATTGCCGCCGCGTCTGGCAGACCTATATGACCGTCCCGAGCATTTCACCGTCGCGCCCAACAACCTTACCGCCGTCCAGGCGCTGGTGCGCGCCTTCTCCAGAAAGAACGCCGCATGAGCGCCTCCTTTTCCAGCGGTTCCCCCGCACCACGCCCCGCCAACGGCGAGGCCATCCAGGTCACCCGCCTGGACTCCGGATTGACCGTGGTCACCGAGCGGATGGACCGGGTCGAGACCGTGTCCTTCGGCGCCTATGTTGCCACCGGCACCCGGCATGAGACCGAGACCGAGAACGGCGTTTCCCATTTCCTGGAACATATGGCCTTCAAAGGCACGGAAAGGCGCACCGCGGCCGGAATTGCAGAAGAAATCGAGGCGGTCGGCGGCCATATCAACGCCTACACCGCGCGCGAGCAGACGGCCTATTACGTCAAGGTGCTGAAGGAAGACACCGTGCTGGCCGCCGATATCATCGGCGACATCCTGACCCATTCGAGCTTCGATCCCGAGGAACTGGAGCGCGAGCGCGGGGTGATCCTGCAGGAGATCGGCCAGGCCAACGATACCCCGGACGACATCATCTTCGACCATTTCCAGGAAGCTGCCTATCCGTCCCAGCCGATGGGGCGCCCGGTGCTGGGCACCGAAGAGGGGATACGCGCCATGCCGCGCGCTACCCTGATGGGCTATATGCGCCGGCACTATGCGGCCTCCAACGTCGTGGTCGCGGCCGCC
>CAINEA010000163.1 GCA_903847525.1 uncultured Acetobacteraceae bacterium
CCGTGGATTTGACGATAAGTGCGTTGAGCTAACCTAGCTAATGCAGGGCCGAGGTTGCATGTGCAAGATCCTTGGCAAGATGCTGGCTCACCTTAAGCGCTGGGACTTTGGCAAATGGCATTCATTTAGGTCGTGCCCGTGTCCACCTCGCTTGGGGATGGTCATGCGGTGGCGCTATCTTAACCCGCGTTACAGCGATTCAGTGCAGCCTTTGAACACCAGCGCTTGCCCC
The DNA here is from genome assembly GCA_903847525.1 of uncultured Acetobacteraceae bacterium. GTDB lineage: Bacteria > Pseudomonadota > Alphaproteobacteria > Acetobacterales > Acetobacteraceae > PALSA-911. Next base: position 233 of record CAINEA010000163.1, read on the forward strand.
GTTGGAAGCACAAGCGGGTAAGTCCCCGTGGCCTGGAAATACTCATCCACTGCGGCACGCGCGCCGGGACAACTGGGAAAGCCGTAATCGTCAAACACCATAAAACCACCCGGGGTAAGACGCGGAAAAATAAACTGACAGCAATCGAGTACTGATTGGTACACATCCACGTCGACGTGAGCTAATGCAATTTGCGACCGCTCGAGACCTTTGAACGTTTGTGGAATAAATCCTTGGTGATAAGAAACGAATCCGTTATGGCCGATGAGATTCTGTACCTGCTCCATTGAGGTGTCGGCAAATTCGCCCTTCACATGAATGTCTCGCTCCGGATTCGTGTCAGGCATCCCGCCAAAAGTATCGAACAGGCGAAGACGGTGTATTGACCGGCTGGTCTCGGGGCCTAAGCGAGCAATAATCTCCGACAACATCGCTGCGGTCCCACCCTTGTAAACCCCACACTCCCAGAACTCGCCTCTGAGACTGAGGGCCTGCCGCGAAAGCGAATACAAAATATAGCAACGATCAGGGCTGACCAATGTATTGGAGGCTGCCCTGCCGTAAAAGGCGGGAAAGTCTCCGAAACCGGACCACGGACTGAACAGTGGGGTATAAAACTCAACGTCAGGTATGCTCATTTGCGACGATCTCTTCCCAGCAGTGAAGGTGACTATTGATTAAGCCTTGGTGCGGTGTCGAAGTTATGGCACTGCCGAGCGTACGGCGAATGCTTTATAAGGTCTGAACTATCCCATTCCTGTAAATATCCCTACATTAGACGATGAAATAAAAAAAAGAAACATTAATTGCCCTACGAGGTAGATCCAAGCTGAGCAACGCTGCCTTCTCTCTGCTCTATCATGTTCCGTCTCCTTGTGGCTGGGCCTGTGTCCGTCGATTAGGCGCCTATATTGAATAACACAATGAACCTATAGTCGGCTAAGTAGTTCCGCATAATGACAGCCGATTGCTTCCAGGCCGTGCTCTCGATGGAGCCATTGTTTGGCGTGGGCAGCTCGTGCACGCGCCTCTTCTGGGTTATGAAACACCCGCAGCAGCAGTTCTGCTGCATGATCCGTATCTGCGTCCGCCCATTCGGCCCCTTCTGATAGCGGATATTCTCCTGCCTTGATCTTCACCATCTTGTGGTCGACGAGATAGCCCCGGCCATCCTCAAGCTGCTCGATAGTTGCCGAGTAACCGGTAGCGATCACTGGCAGCCGGAAGGCCATGGCATCCGAGGTCAGAAGACCCTGACCTTCTGAACGATGCAGGGAAAGAACACAATCGGACATTGACATCAGGTCCTGACTGGCGCGATTTTGAAGGCGAGCGTCAAGCACAATGGCCTGGGGAAGGTCGCTGATCTCTTGATGTAATCGAATAAAATCGGCCTCAGCCGTGGCACCGTTGGTAGTTTTTATAAACAGCGTGGCCTGGTCCCGGAACAACGCATCGGCAGAGGCTGCCTTACGGAACGCAGCAATAGCTGCCATTGGGTTTTTGCGCTCCATATAGGAAAGAAAATCAAATGCTGTGTAAACTACGAAGGCCCTTTCCGATATGCCGAAGTCCGAACGTTCGTGTTCACAAGGCAAGGGGTTGAAGTCGAGCAATTGCTTGGCGTGATAGACAGGAGTGGATGTAACGCGGGATATCGAATTGGCGATGAAGCGGGTGGATGCCCAGATTGCATCCGTTGCATCCAATGCGGGAATCCATTCGGGTGGAAACCGTTCCAGCTCCCACGATGGCACCAGCAGGCGGAAGGCATTTGGACGTTCCGCAGCACCGTAATGCCGAAATATGTGCAGTATCTGATCAGCATTGGCTTTATATAGTTCGATCGCAGCGCTGGGTCTGGAAACCAACGGCAGTGGCGACTTCCAGCTCACTTCCACCGGTGTTTCCGTGATATCACACGCTTCAATGCCCTGGCCGGAAGCGGCCATCGCGGTGACCATCCGGCGTCCGCCTTCGCCCATGCCGGAAACCGAGGTTAGGTAAGTCATCACGCAGACATGCGGTTCTGATGGTCGACGCCGGCGCGTCCGTAGGGTCCGCGCGGCTTTCCTGATAGACATGACATCCAGGCCCAGATCGCGCGCGGCATACTGCTCAAACCATTTCCTGTTTACGCACTTTTCTCAGCTTCTCTTTCGTGGCACATATCGTGAACATTCGATTTAGCGAGGCAGGGACG
>CAINEA010000164.1 GCA_903847525.1 uncultured Acetobacteraceae bacterium
CGCGCCCGGTACGCGCGGTGATCTCGGCGGCGAACAAATCCATGATGGGTCCGTCCTTGTCGGTCGTCCAAACCGTGCCGTCCTGGCGCAGGAAGCTCGCGCCGGCGCTTTCCTCTCCGCCGAAACAGCAGCTTCCGTCGAACAGCCCCGGCGTGAACCATTTGAACCCGACCGGCACCTCCCATAGCGTCCGCCCCAGGCTGTGCACCACCCGGTCGATCAGGCCGCTGCTGACCAGAGTCTTGCCCACAACGGCGTCTGTCCGCCAATGCGGCCGATGGGTCAGCAAATAGCGGATCGCCACCGCCAGATAATGATTCGGGTTCATCAGTCCGCCCATGGGCGTGACGATGCCGTGCCGGTCCGCATCGGGATCGTTGGCGAAGGCCAGCCGATACTCGTGCCGCAAACCCAGCAACCCCGCCATCGCATAGGGACTGGAACAATCCATACGGATCTTGCCGTCGTGATCCACCGGCATGAAGGCAAAACTCGCATCCAGCACGGGGTTCACCACCGTCAAATCCAGCCCGTAGCGCTCCCGGATCGGCTCCCAATACGGCAGGGACGCCCCGCCCAGCGGATCCACCCCCAGATGCAGCCCGGCGGCCCGGATCGCCTCCATGTCGACGACGTTCGCGAGATCGTCCACGTAAGGCCGAATGAAATCGCGCTGATGGGTCGTATCCGCCTGCATCGCCGCTGCCAGCTTCACGCGCCTGACATCGCGGCCGGCGCCGCGCAGCAATGCGTTGGCCCGATCCTGAACCCAGCGCGTCACGTCCGTATCGGCCGGGCCGCCGTTCGGGCCGTTATATTTAAAACCGCCATCCTCCGGCGGATTGTGGGAGGGGGTGATCACGATCCCATCGGCCAGATGCTCACGCCGCCCGCGATTATGCCCCAGGATCGCGTGGGAGATCACCGGGGTCGGTGTCACACCGTCCTCGCTCTGCACGATCACCGTCACGCCATTTGCCGCCAGCACCTCCAGCGCGGTGCGCTGTGCGGGTGCCGATAGCGCATGGGTGTCCTTGCCGATGAACAACGGACCGTCGATGCCCAGGCTAACCCGGTAATCGCAGATCGCCTGGGATATGCAGAGGATATGGCGTTCCGTGAACGTCGCGGACAGCGGCGACCCGCGATGCCCGCTGGTGCCGAAGCTCACGCGCTGGGCGGCATCCTCCGGATCGGGAAGGCGCTCATAATAGGCCAGGTCGAGCGCGGCCAGATCGATCCGCATCTCCGGCGGTGCCGGCCGGCCGGCGAGCGGGGAAATGGCCATAGTTAACAACCTCGGGTCAGGGGATGGTCGATACCGGCATGCCGGACCGCTGCCATCCCTCTGTGCCATCCACATGCCCGCCGTTCAAGGTCGTGCCGGCATGTCCCCGGGCTACCCTTCGGAAAGCTAGGTCGTCATAGCGACCGTCCGCGGCTGCCGGCGTCCGAGCATCAGCACGCAGACCGTCCCGATAGCCGCCACCACGGCAATCGGCATGATCGCCAGCGGGAAACTGCCGGTTTCGTCCTTAATCCAGCCTATCAGATAGTTGAAGAAGAACCCGGACAGGTTTCCGAGTGCATTGATCTGCGCCAGACCGGCTGCCGCTGCGCCCGCACCCAGCCATTCGGACGACAGCGCCCAGAATGGCCCCTTGCTGGCATAGGTGCCCGCGGCGATCAGCGTCAGCAGCGGGATCATCAGCCAGACATTCCCGATCGCCCAGAATGTCGCCACCATAGCCAACACCATCCAGGCCAGCGGCAGCGCATTGTGCCAGACCCGCTCTCCGCTGCGGTCGGAGCTATGTCCCCATAACACCATCCAGATCGCCGCGATGCCGAACGGTATGGCGTTGACCAGCCCGGTGCCGAAATTGGAAAAGCCGAACGACTTCACCAATTGCGGCATCCACAGCGCGAGCGATGTGGATGCGCCCGCCGCGCCGGCATACACAAGGGCCATGATCAGCACGTATTTGTTGGTCATCACCTTCCAGATCGAGTCATGCGTCACGCGCGGCGCGCGGCGTCGCTCTGCCTCCAGCGTCTGGATCAACCAGGTCTGCTGGTTCGCGGCCAGCCATGGCGCATGCTCTGGTCGGTCGGTCAGCCAGAAGAACGCCACCAATCCCAGTAGAAGCGTTGGTATGGCTTCCAGGATAAAGATCCATTGCCAGCCGCCCAGGCCAAGGATGCCATCCATACCCAGGATGGCCCCGGAGATCGGTGACCCGATCAGGCCGGCCAAGGGAATTGCCACCATGAAGATGCCGACGATCTTGGCGCGGTACACGGCCGGATACCAATAGGTCAGGTACAGGATAACGCCGGGAAAGAAGCCGGCCTCCGCCGCGCCGAGCAGGAAGCGCAGCACCAGGAAAGACGTCGGTCCACCGATCAGTGCAAAGGCGCCGGATATGATGCCCCAGGTGAGCATGATGCGCGCGATCCAGGTGCGTGCCCCGAACCGCTCCAGCGCCAGATTGCTCGGCACTTCCAGGATGAAATAGCCGATGAAGAAGATACCGGCGCCAAGCCCGTAGGTCTTCGGATCGATCCCGACGGCCTTGTTCATCTGCAACGAAGCGAAGCCGACATTCACCCGATCGATGTAGCAGAGCAGATAGGCCATCAGCAGAAATGGCATCAGGCGCCAGGAAACCCGGCGCATGGTTGCCGCTTCAAGGGAATTTTCCTCAGTCAAGGTGGGGGACATTCTTGTTACCTCCCGTTTTGTTACCCGAAAGCCTAGCGGGTGGCGGCACGAGAAGCCAGAAAAGCCTGCATCTCGGCCAGACATCAAACCGGGGCGGGCAGGGGGTATCTGGCCTGCCGTCCCGCCCTCTGGGATAGTCGCTACCTCTCGACCGGAGGAAGCCGTGCCGATGTCCGCACAACGACCCCAAGCCAGGCTGGGCCTCGCGCTCTGGGGAACCGAACCGATCGCCCGGCTCATCGCACATGCGCGCCTGGCCGAGGAGATCGGTTTCGAGAGCATCTGGGTCATCGATTCCCAGCTATTGTGCCGCGAGCTGTACCTCACCCTCGGCGCCATCGCCGCTTCCACGTCGCGCATCCGCATCGGCCCCGGCGTCACCCAGCCGGTCACCCGCCACCCCAGCGTCACGGCCAGCGCCATCGCCACCCTGCAGGAAATATCGGCCGGCCGCGCCATGCTGGGCATCGGTGTCGGCTTCTCCTCGCTGCGCACCCTCGGCCGCGGCCCGGCGCGCATCGCCGAACTCGAATCGCATGTCGATGCGGTGCGCGCCCTGCTGCACGGCGATGCCGTCACGTTCAAGAACGCAACGCCGGGCCGCTTGAACTGGTGCGAGGCGCCGATGTCCGTCCCCGTGCACATCGCCGCATCCGGCCCGCGCATGACCCAGGCCGCGGCGCGGATCGGTGACGGCGCGATTCTGCTGCAGGGCGTGGCGCCGAACCTGCTCGCGCGCGGGCTGGGCTGGATCGCCACCGGCGCCCGCGCGGCCGGCAAGGACCCGGCTTCGGTGGAGGTATCCTGCTGGGCGGGCATCGGCCTGGATGACGACCCAACCGCCGCGCGCGACCAGGTGCGCGCCCGTGCCGCGGCGGCGATCAAGAACGCCGACCCGACCTTGTTTGAACCCGGCGAGCGGGAAATCGTGCTGCGGCTGCAGCAGGACTACGAACCCGCCCGCCACGCCAGCCCGAGCTCACCGCATTCCCGCGCGCTGCCCGACAGCCTGATCGAACGCTATGCCCTGGCCGGCACGCCGGAGGAGTTGCGTGCGCAGCTATCCCGCCTGCTGGCTCAGCCCGGCATCGATCGGGTAATCCTGACACCGCAGGTTCCCGGCCCGGACGCGCTGCCGGTGGACACGTTTCTCCGCCGCCTGGCCCGGGACGTGCTGCCGTTCCTGACCTGAAACCTGCCGGTCGTTTCAAGGCCGCATATCGAGGAAACGATTTCAGAATGTCGCTATTGGATGGATTTCGCGTTGTGCAGATCGGCCCAGGACTGGCGGCCGCGATCTGCGGACGCCTGCTGGCCGACATAGGTGCCGCTGTTGCCTGTATGGATCGAGGCGCCTCGACGCCGCTGTCGGATTATCTCGATCACGCCAAGACGATCCTTCCTGCTGGCGCAGCGGCAGAGGATGCGTTGGCGGCAGCGGATCTGATCGTCTGCGAAGGGAACCCAACTGAACTGCGATGTTCACCGTACAACCCGGAAAGCCTACGACGGCTCAACCCGACAGCGTCCATCGTGGCGATCTCCCCTTTCGGCCAAACCGGCCCCGATGCGGAATGCCCAGCCACCGACCTGACCTTGTTCTGCGCCAGCGGCATCGCCCGCATGTTGACCGGCCAGGTGGACGATCTGTCGGAACCGCCGATCCGTCCGGTCGGCGAGCAATCCGCCTTCCTCGGCGGCGTGGCCGCGGCCTGTGCGGGCATGCACGCCGCGCTGAAGGGCGGCGGGGAGGTGGATGTCTCCATCCAGGAGGCGCTGGCCACCCTGGCCATGACCGAACTGACCCGCGCCGGCCTGACCGGCAAGAGCTGGCCGCGTAAGCGCCTCGCCGACGGCAACGGCGCCACCGTCACCATCCTGCCGGCCAAAGATGGTTTCGTCGCGATCTCCCCGCGCGAGGAGCGCCAGTGGCAGGCCTGGCTCGGCGTGCTCGGCTCGCCCGACTGGGGCCGGGAACCCCGCTTCGCCACCAAGCCGGACCGCATGGCCAATTTCGATGCCCTGCACGCGTTGATGTCCGCCTGGAGCCGGCAATACGAAAAGCAATGGATCGCCGACACCGCCCAGGCGGCGCATGTTCCGAGCTTCCCGCTGCGCGAGGCCGCGGAGCAATTCGCCTCCGCCCAACTGCAGCACCGCCGCTTCTATCGCCCGGTCGAAATCGGCGGGCATGTGGTCAAGGCGCCCAGCACGCCATTCGGCCTAGCCCTCTCCCGCACCGGACACCAGGCTGACCGTCCAACCGACCGCCCAACCGGCAGCATGCCGCTGTCCGGCGTGCGCGTGCTGGATTTCAGCTGGGTGATCGCCGGCCCGACCGCCACCCGCTACCTCGCCGCGATGGGCGCCGAAATCATCAAGATCGAGGCCCCGGGCCGCGGCGACCCCGGCCGCGCCTCCGAACTGCACACCGTCCTCGGCCAGTCCAAGCGCGGCATCGTGCTCGACCTGAAAAAGCCCGAGGCGGTGCAGATCGCGCGGGACCTCGCGGCCAGATCCGACGTGGTGATCGAGAACTACGCCATCGGCGTGATGGATCGCCTCGGCCTCGGTGCAGCCGACCTGCAGGGTCTCAACCCCGATTTGCTCTACGTCTCCGCCTCCGGCATGGGCCGCACCGGCCCGGAAGCCGATGCGGTTGCCTATGGAACCTTGCTGCAATGCTACGCCGGCTTCGCCGGCCTGAACCGCCATCCGGACCTGCCGCCCCGCGTCGGCATGGCCTGGCTCGACCCGATGTGTGGCCTGATGCTGGCCTTCATCACCGCCGCCGGGATCTGGCAACGCCGGCGCACCGGCGCCGTGGCGCGCGTCGATTTCTCGATGGTCGAGGCGATGCTCTGGACGATGGCCGAGCCGCTGCTGGCCACGCAACTCGTTGGCCCGGCCAGCTCGCGCGGCAATGCCTCCGACCGCTACGCCCCGCACGGCGTATATCGTTGCGCCGGAGACGATTTCTGGATCGGCATTGCCGTCACCACCGATCCGGCCTGGCGTGAACTCTGCGCCCTCGTTCCCGCCTTGTCGGAAAAGGCTGCCCTCGATCTGCCCGCCCGCCGTATCGCCAGCAACGACATCGACACCGCGTTGTCGGCCTGGCTCGGTTCGCAGAACGCCGCCGACGCCATGGCTATCCTGTCGCGGACAGGGATCGCCGCCGCATCCGTGGCGAACTCCCGCGACCTGGTCGAAAGCCCGCATCTTATCGCACGCGGCTTCTGGGACAGGCACGGCACCGGCTGGCTGCCCGGCCTGCCCTGGCGCGCCAGCTTCGGCCGCACCGCCGGCCCGGCGCCGCAACATGGCGCGGACACGGATGCCGTGCTGGCGGAAATCCTCGGCCGCTCGCCGGACGGAATAGCGGCGCTACGCCAGGCCGGTGTGCTCGGGTAGTGAAGACGCCCTAAAACTCGCCGCTGCGATAGGCCTCATCCAACCGCTTGGCGTCTTCCTCGGACAATTCCTCCCAGGCAGGCCCCCGGCGTCGCAACGCGCCGGTGAAGTTCGGCTTGCGCTTCTCGTTGA
>CAINEA010000165.1 GCA_903847525.1 uncultured Acetobacteraceae bacterium
GTCGATCATGGAAACCGGCGACAGCAGGATGCCCGCGACCGCCGCGACGCCGGCGCTGATCGCCCAGATCAGCGAGAACACGGTGCGGACGGGAATGCCCATGTAATAGGCCGCCAACTGGTTCTGCGAGGACGCCTGCATGGCGATGCCGAGGCGGGTCTTGCTGAAGAACAGGTACAGCACCCCGCACAGCAGCACCGTGCCGACGATGATCGACAGATTGTCCTGTCCCAGCACCATGGTGCCGAACCGGCTGACCTTGTTGGTAAACGGGGTGTTGAAGGCGATGGAGTCATAGCCCCAGCCGATGCCCGCCGCTGCGCGGAAGATGAAGCCAAGACCAAGGGTAAGCATAACGACGGCGAATTGCGGCTGGCCGATCACGCGGCGCAGAATGACAACATCCAGCAGGTAGCCGAAGGCCGCGGTTACCGCGACGGCGCAGAGCGCGCCGAGCCAGTAATTCATGCCGAGGGTGGAAATGAAGCTGAAAGCGGCAAATCCGCCGAGCATCATGATGTCGCCCTGGGCGAAGTTCACCATCTCCGTGGCCTTGTAGATCAGCACGAAGCCAAGCGCGATCAGGCCATAGATGCAGCCGGCGGCCGATCCATTGACAACAAGCTGCAGTATACGCGCGGCATCTTCCACCCGTTCCAGTCTCCCTATGGCAATCCGTGATTCGGACAGCGAATTTATCGTTGGCACCACATTAGGCAGCGCTTGGAAGGAGCGTCAATTGGGCGCGGGCATGGCCGCAGAAGATCAGGCAGCGTAGCCATGCGGATGGGACACGCGCCAATCAAAGGCGGTGCGAACAATGTCTTGCAGATCGGGGAAGTGCGGGGTCCAGCCGGCCTCGGCGCGGATGCGGGCGGAGGATGCCACCAGCACCGGTGGGTCGCCGGCCCGGCGCGGGGCGATGTTGTAGGGCACGGGGCGGCCACTGACGTGTTCCACCGCGGCTATCACTTCCAGCACGCTGTGACCCTGGCCGTTGCCGAGATTGAAGCAGACACTTCGGTCGGTCAGGCAGTCCAGAGCCAGCAGGTGCGCCTGGGCGAGATCGGCGACATGCACGTAGTCGCGGATGCAGGTGCCGTCGAGGGTCGGGTAGTCATTGCCGAAGACCTGCAGTGCCGGGCGGCGGCCGAGGGCGGCGTCGATCACCAGAGGGATCAGATGGGTTTCAGGATCGTGGTCCTCGCCCAGCCGGCCGCCGGGATCCGCACCGGCGGCATTGAAATAGCGCAGGCAGGCCGAGCGTAGGCCGTGGATACGATCCGCCCAATGCAGAGTGCGCTCCAGCATGAGCTTACTCTCGCCATAGGGAGAGCCGGGATCGATGCCACTGTCTTCGAGGATCGGGATCCGGGTGGGGGTGCCGAACAGGTTGGCGGTAGAGGACAGCACGAAGCGTGGCACGCCTCGGCGCACGCAGGCCTCGATCAGCCTGATGCCGTTGACGCCGTTTTCCAGCAGGTAGCGGTACGGCTCGCGCATGCTTTCGCCGACCAACGACAGGGCGGCGAAATGCAGCACGCCGTCCCATTTGCCGTCGGCGAGGATGGCATCGACCGAGGCCGGATCGGCGAGATCGCCGACGACCAGGCGCACATCGGGGCCGAGTGCCTGGGCGTGGCCCTGGCGGAGATTGTCGAACACCACGGCCTCATGCCCGGCATCGGTGAGCGCCAGGACCGTATGGCTACCGACATAGCCGGCACCGCCTGTGACGAGGTAGCGGCCCATTCGGCGTTCCTTCAGTTGGCTTAGCGGAGATCGTGAACGCAGCCAGCTACAAGGTCTTCGATGGAAGCGAAGACCCCTGCCCCGGCCGCGCGCAGGCTGGTGTGCTTGGATGCCAGGGTACCGCTCTCACCATAGGTCAGCGCGCCGGCATGCCCCATGGAGACGCCTTCCTTGGCTTCCTTGCCGGCCACGATGGCATAGACCGGCTTGCGTGTCGCGGCTTTGGCCAGCGCGGCGGCGAATTGTTCCTCCTCGTCGCCGCCGACCTCGCCGACCAGGACGATGCCCTTGGTGCGGTCATTCTCCAGGAACGGGGTGAGCAGGTCGGCGAAGCGCACGCCCTTCA